>JBKHCI010000149.1:0-3785 GCA_046541915.1 Desulfonatronovibrio sp.
TCTTCATTTCATGGATTTCTGCCTTCATATAACCACCTGACTTTAGAGTTGTTAACTGGCTGTTAAGAGAAACAAATTAATGTGGTACATCCGGTTGAAGCGTACTTCCTCGGAAAGAAAAAGAACATCTCACGCCCGGCCTGAAGCAGGCCTTGAGGTAGAATGAGAAGGCTGGCCATCCTGACGAGCTATGAGTATAGTCATGCTCAAATTAGTAACGCAGTCATTGCTGCAAAACAGGAGGGCCAGCCTTCTCATTCTACCTCTAGCGACTCCTGGAGCGGGCGAGAGTTAAAGTATCTTTACGCCTAAGCCGGAGCTGGCGAAATTCATGGGTTCTAAGCCTTGCGCAGGGTGCGTACGTTTAAACCGGAACCGTAATTTTCATTCCGGCTTTTCAATTTTCAAAGGCAGCATATCAAGGATTGCCTGGTATTTTTCCAGCATATCCTGTTCATCCCTGCCTCCCACAAAGATATTGGCCAGTTCAAAGCTGTAGCTGTTCTGAACCGATACAAGTTCGGACAACCTGTCTCCTTCTTTGACCAGAATCTTAATATCTGTTTCCGGAAACTTTTCATGGACTTTTTTAATATCTTCCTGGCTGGGAACACTGGTCACAACTCCGTCTTCAAAGTGCCGGACCATGAAATGCCCTGCCACATTAAAAGAACCCTTCTTTTCCATAACCGGAGGTTTTCTTCCCAGGCAAAGATCCACCATAACAGAAAAATGCGAATAGCCGTGAACCTTGGAAAAGATTTCTGTGTGCGCCTGGGAAACTCTGGGATTGATCTCCAGCAGATATATATGATCTTTGGTCTGGTCGTAAAAAAACTCAATATTGAAAGGAGAATTGTCCAGACCAATATGAAGCATGATTTTTCGGGCAATATCTATCATTTTCTGCTCAATCTCCAGAGGCAGGCCTGAAGGATACTGATACCTGCCAAAGGAGGTTCCGTCTTTCTCCCGGATGGAATCTACTATTCCATAAACCACAGCCTCACCCTGAAAACAATGGCCTTCCAGAGTAACCTGGTAATCCCCTCCCATGGGATATTCAGCCAGACAGATTTTTTTTAAATCAGAAAGTTCAGGAGGCAATTGAGCATACTTTTTTATAAAATAAGTAAACGGCTCACACATAAAACCGACTCTTTTTCTCATTTTATTTATGGCCTCATTAAAATCCTGCTCATTATCAATACGGAAACACATGAAAGACTTGAAGGATTTAATGGGCTTGATCCAGTAGGAAGGCTCAAGTTCTATCTTTTCAAAAACCTTTTCATCAAAAGGGTCAAAAGCCTGAAACTCTGTAATGTGCTCCGGCACGACCTTTTTCTGCTCCAGCCTGCTCCAGTATTTGTGTTCACATTTGAGTACGCTTTCCAGACTGGGGCCAGGAAGATTGAAACGTTCTGCCAGTACCGGGACCAGATCAGTACCCGGGAAATCATAATAGGAAGCGACTCCGTCAATACTCCCTTCAAAAGATTCCATACGTTCAACAGCCTTGGAGATAAGCTCTTTCATGTTGAAACATTCCACATCCCTGATCTCTGAATAATCCAGAGCTGCATGAAAATCACACTCCTGTGCTTCAGGCAGCGCTTCCAGAAACCTTTTGTTAAAATCATCCAGTCCTACAATAAATATATTTTTTTTTGCCATTAATGATCTCCTCTTTGCTTACTGGCAGCGCTAGATCATATCCCTGGGAATTGATTCATTCCAGCTTTTACTGAAAATCCTTACTTCTCCGTCGTAGGCGTCCAGAGTAGCCACAATCTTGAACTGGGACATGGTGGAAGTCAGAACAGTCCTGGTTATCGCGGACAACTCACGGTCCGCTCCGGTAAAGACTCTCCTGGAAACAACTTCCCCCCGCACCGAATTCACCTTATTGGAAACATGGGAATAGGTTTCATGCACGTCTCTTTGCATGGCCACATCAATATCTTCCAGATATACAACAGCCTCGTTATTAGTCACATCCACGCGCACTGTATTGTCTTTAAGGTTGTGGGAAACCGTCCAGTCTCTATTTTCCGGCTTAAGCTCCCTGGTGGATATCCCTTCCAGAGGCGGCGGGCAGTCAAAGGGCACCACCTCAAAATCTTTCCGGCTGGAATCCCTCACCGGCAGAACCAGCTTTGAATTTTCAGGATATACAGTCAGCCGGACTGTTTCCGGAGAAGGCCAGGCCAGAGGCCAGTAGGATGTGGAGATGGACAGCCTGATCCTGTGCCCGGCAGGAAAGCTCTGGGCCAGGTAATTCATGGGTATTTTTACCAGATATCTTTTATCCGGTTCAAGCTCTTCAGGATGCTCATGACTGTCCCTGTGTGTCAGATTGAGCAGGCCATAGGTTACTCTGGTTCCCCTGCCATCCTCGGCAACATCGGAAAGCCTTACCGCCGCCATGGCCTGGGGTTTATTGGAAGACAGTTCCAGAACAACTTCAGGACGGCCCAAAAGATCGGTTCTCTTCTCAAGAGGCGGCGTCTCAAAAACCAATGCTCCTCCATCTTCCTGGCGCTGATCCCAGGGAAGATCCATGGAATGATTATAGGAACACCATTTTCCTCCAAAAAGCCCCACGCTCAAAGGACTCTGTATTTTCATGGGTTTCTTTCCGCCCCTGCCATGGTCTTCGTCCTGGTAAAGGCCATATACACTCATAAGAAATTCTTCATGCTCAACCCGGCTTGAGGGCCAGGACTCTTCCGCCACCCATCTTCCGGGGCTCTCGCGCTTGAGAGGAGAAACAGAATCCTGCATCCAGACCTTGAGTCTGGGTTCATCCATTATTCCTGTTTCAATATTTTTAAGCCATTTGTCCCACCAACGAAGGCACTCACCCAGAAAATCCATTCCATGACCAAGTTCTCCCATGTGCGGATATTTGTGCTCCCAGGGACCTATAAGGCCTTTGACCGGAGACTCCAGGTTGAAAAGCAGCTTGAAAACAGTATTGGAATAGCCGTCTGCCCATCCTCCCACAGTATAAACCGGGATCTGTATGGCGCTGTAGTCTTCACATACAGAAGCATGCTTCCAGTACTGGCTTCTTCGCTGATGTTTAAGCCATTTTTTAATCCACAGCCCGCTTCCTTCCAGTCTGTCCAGCCACATATCTTTCCACCGGTCTTTGACAATTTCAGGGTCAGGCGGACAGGAATTATAGGCAAACATGGTGGAGGCCCAGGAAAGCTTATCCGTGAGCAGGCACCCCCCCATATAATGTACATCGTCGGCAAATCTGTCATCTGATGAACAGACAGTAATTATGGCTTTTAGCTGAGGCGGCTGAAGCGCGGCTATCTGCAGAGCGTTGAAACCTCCCCATGAAATGCCCATCATACCGACATTGCCGTCGCACCAGTTCTGGGATGCGATCCAGCTAAGTATCTCCTTGCCGTCGTGAAGCTCCTGCTGCAGATATTCATCCCGAAGAACTCCCTCGGAATCACCGCTTCCGCGGATATCCACCCGGACACAGGCGTATCCGTTCCTGGCAAAATATCCATGTATCTGAGAATCGCGCAGAGCTGTGCTGTCCCGTTTTCTATAGGGGATGTATTCAAGAATAGCCGGCACAGGCTTCTTGTCCGCGGATTCCGGCACCCATACTTTGGCGGCTAATCTGCAGCCGTCACTCATGGTTATCCATTGATTTTCAATTACCTGCACTTTACTGCTCTCACTCATACTATCAACTCCTGATTCAATTTTTTTCAAATTCCGTGTTCACGCAATTTTTTACTATGATCTCTGTG
>JBKHCI010000150.1:0-3714 GCA_046541915.1 Desulfonatronovibrio sp.
ATCTCCATGCCCGGCAAGTCTTGACAAGTCTATCTTTTTTGGTTTTTAATTCATTTAATATTTCCTGCTGCCTTGAAATAAAGACGCGGGCACGATTGTTTCCAAGGCCGCAGCAATCTTAATCAACATCCAAAATTATCAGCAGGAGGCAGGCATGCTTGTGGATCTTTTAAAGGATATGTTCAGCAGCACAACCCAGGGCTACTTTGGGGTGACTGGTATTTATCTTTACTTTGTGGCTATTGTTGTGGCTGCTATTTACCGTATCAAACAGGGCATGAAAGAAGGCGACCACCACTAGGAGTAAGTGCCGGCCATTACCATGCGCGGCAGTGCTTTCCGCATGTTCTGAACCACACGGAAACCTGGAGTGTCTTCCCTGGAGACTCAGGCTTCTGTGTGGTTTTTTTGTGTCATCAGAAAAGGGCAGGGGAAGAACAGCTGCAAAAACAAAATCACAGCAGCCAGGGAAAAAAGGGTTTAAGCAAAAGTTCTACAGTCAGAATCAGGGCTAAGAGGGCGTAAATTCCGGCCAGAAGGTCATCCAGCATGACTGAATATCCTCCTGGCAGCCAGCGTTCAGAGCGTCTTATGGGGAAGGGTTTGCCGATATCAAAAATTCGGAACAGGATAAAACCCAGGACCAGGACTGATAAGGAAGCCTGAGAAATAAAAAGAAAGACAGTCCATTGTCCCAGCACTTCATCAATAACCGCCTGTCCAGGATCTTTTCGGCCATACATTTTTTCCGCTGCAGAGCAGGCCAGAGAGCCGGCAAAGAACAGTATAATCAGGATAAGTATCTTTGTACTCACTGAAAAAGGGATGAAAAGCCAGGGCGCCGCGACAACAGCAGCCAGAGAGCCCCAGGTTCCAGGGGCTTTGGGCAGGCGGCCGATAAAGCTCAGAGTGGCTACACTGGTCAGTACAGAGTCTTTTAGAGTTTGTTTCATTGCAGGTTTTCTCGGGAAATGTATCAGAAGGTTAATGTACGGCTTTTCAGCAGGATCTTACAGCTTCCATTTCAAGCAGGACGGTCCAGACCTGGGCCAGAGGAAGGCCGACCACGTTGGTGTAAGAACCTTGGATGGAGCTGATAAGAAAAGCGCCTGTTCCCTGAATGGCGTAAGCCCCTGCCTTGTCTCTGGGTTCACCGGTTTCTATATATTTTTTTAGTGTATCGTTTCCTGCCTGGACCATTTCCACCAGCGTTTCACAGGTAAAGGATCTGGTCTGTTTCCGGTTTCCTGATATGATATTCACCGCGGTTATGACCCGGTGCGTACAACCTTGAAGTCTGGAGAGCATTTCAAGGGCGTGGGATTCAGAAACCGGCTTGCCCATAATGACTTCATCATGAATCACAATGGTATCAGCGGCAATAATCAGAGAGCCTGGTTTCCGGGCCGCGATTTCAGCCGCTTTTTCCCCGGACATGCGCAGGGCGTATTCTTCAGGGGTTTGGCCCGGTTTTGCAGGAGGCTCCTTGAAACGGGCCGGGACAATCTGAAAGCAGATTCCCAGGGAGGCAAGAAGGGCCTGGCGACGCGGCGATGCTGAAGCCAGGACAATATCCGCCTGTGAACGAAACGGGCCCTGACAATCAAGAAAATAATTCTGAGCAGCTTTTTTTTGGTTCATGACAGGTGCTGATCATCTCCTTAAAGCCCGCCGGGGAACGGGGCGCATAAGTTATACAAATATTGCAATATTGCGATTACGGCCTGATTCCTGTCCAGTTCAGATCATACCTTTGAATTCTCAGGGAAATAGGCCCGGGCAGTAAGCGGACAATTCTTTTATAAAGCCTGGCTGGTCAGTATAATGAATACCATTGAGGCCCCTGGATCTGGCCCTGTTTACGTGAGGCAGGTGGTCATCAATAAAGATTATGTCTGCCGGGGAACAGTCAATCCACTGGATCAGCTCCTCGAATACTGCGGGGTTGTTTTTGCTGAGGCCCACATGAAAGCTGTTATACACCCGGTCAAAGTACCGAAAAAAATCATCGCGGATGTCCAGTTCGTCCAGCCAGTTAACCTGGTCGCTGAGGATGGCGGTTCTGACTCCCTTTGATCTCAGCGTGGAAACCAGTTCCAGCATTTCCGGGCGCAGGATAAACCTGGATAGTATTTCATTGCGCAGGTCCTGATCTGTTCTGCTGATCCCGGTTTCCCGGCGGAATGCCCTCCAGAAGTTTTCTTCCAGGATTTCACCCAGAAGATAACCACTGGAATGAATCAGTTCCCTGGTTTTTTCAAACAAATGCCGGCTGTCAAGGCCTTCCTGTTCTGCTATGGCGTGGAGTCCGGCTACAAATCCTTCTTCGGCAATCACGCCTCCATAGTCGAATACGGCCCATCCGAAAGTGCAGTTATTCATTTATGTCTCCATTATTTTTTACTGTTCAGCTGCTATATGCACAGGATGCTGCAAGGTCCTGTCTGTTTACAGATTTAGCTGTTTTTTGAGCAGAATAAAGGCCTGCTTAATCTTTCCTATTTCATTCCGGCCCATATCAGTTCTTAAGGAAAGACGAAGTCTGGCTGTTCCTGAAGGGACCGTGGGCGGGCGCACCGCGCCGGCAAAGATCCCGGACTCCATGAGCATCTGACGGGCCTGCAAAACCAGACTGCTGCGCCCAAGTTTTACCGGAATGATCTGGGTTGCGCTCTGTCCTGTATCAAAGCCCAGATCATGAAGGAAACTTCTCATGTGCCGGGCCATATCCAGAAGTTGGCTGCCTTTTTCAGGGGAATCAAGGACTGAGTCCAGGCCTGCCAGGCTGGCTCCGATGACAGCCGGGGGAAGGGCCGTGGAATAGATAAAAGGCCGCCCCCGGTTTATGATCAGACTGATAATGTCTGATCCAGAGGCGATATAGCCTCCGTAAGATCCCAGAGCTTTACTGAAAGTGCCCATATGAACCTGGATTTCATTTGCCACTCCAAGATGGTGGGCCAGCCCCCTTCCTTTGCCGAAAATTCCTGTGGCATGGGCCTCGTCAACGGAGATAAGTACCTGGTATTTTTTGCATAATTCAACAATATCCAGTAAAGGAGCTGTGTCTCCGTCCATACTGAAAACCGTATCTGTGATTAGTATTTTTTCCGGGTATCCCTGATGTTTTTTTAAAAGAAATTCCAGGTGATCCATATCGGCGTGGCGATATCTTATACTGCGCGCCCGGGACAAAAGCGCGGCATCTGTAATGCTGGCATGGTTCAGCCTGTCGCTGAAAATAATGCTTTTGCGTCCGGCAAGAGCTCCCAGGATGCAGAGATTGGCGCTATAACCAGAGCCTGTCACCAGGGCTGCGGATGTTTTCTTGAACCGGCAAAGACGGTCTTCCAGCTGATCACAGGCTTGATAGTTGCCTGAGATAAGCCTGGAAGCTGAACTGGATGTTCCATAAGAGTTAACAGCCTTAATTGCGGCCTGCTTGTGCCTGTCAGAACCCGCAAGTCCCAGATAGTTGTTTGAAGCCAGATTGAGAAGCATCCGGCCCTGATGATTTAGGTAGAGATCCGCGCTGTTGTCGGTATCAGGTATGGTTCTCAGGTGGTTCTTTGCTGACAGGGTGTCCAGAATCAAAGGTATTTGGGTTTGAATTGGTGAGTTCATGATATCTATAAATTTGAATCCGTTAAGCTGGTATTTTCGTAACTATTCAGCACAATTTATAATTCACCTCAAAAGACTGGAGCCTGTCCT
>JBKHCI010000038.1:0-15817 GCA_046541915.1 Desulfonatronovibrio sp.
AAACAAGATTAAAACCTAAAAAATTCGTAACTATTCAGCACAATTTATAATTCACCTCAAAAGACTGGAGCCTGTCCTGGTTTCGCAATGTTGCAATGTTTGACCGGCGACGGTTCCGTTAGACAAAACCAGTACTTGCTTTGCAAACCAAAAATAAAATGGTTTTGTCTTACGGAACCGCGACAGGGAGTTTTGCAACATAAGAAAACCGGATTGGCTCCAGGATAAAAAATATGGTGAACAGATACAAAAATTCATTCCATATCAGCCAGTCTTTTCCTTAAGCTGTCCAGCTTTTCCTTTTTTTCGCCCATTTCAGCGGCCTTGGCTTTTTCCTTGACCACCACCTCTGCGGGGGCGTTATTCAGGAAACCAGGATTGGCCAGTTTTTTGGACACTATACTCAGATCCTTGTCCAGCTTTCCCAGTTCCTTATCCAGACGCTTCAACTCTCCTTCTATATCTACAAATCCTTTGAGAGGTACAAAGAGTTCATACCCTTTAACCACGGAAGATCCGCTGCCCCTGGGTGGTTCAATATCCGGCCCGGCCTTAAGAGTATCAAGCCCGGCAAGGTTTCGAATCAGTCCGGCATGATCCAGCAGAAAAGTCTGGTCCTGGCCTGACACCCTGACCAGAAGACTTAGTTTCACTGACGGGGCAATATTAAGTTCTGAACGGATATTACGCACCGCGCTGACCACCTGCTGCAGAAAATCCATATCCCTCGCTGCTTCTGGAAATACGCACTGATCAAGCTTTTGGGGGAAAGCAACCCGGCTCAAGTCCTGCTCTTTTCTGCCCGGCAAAACCGACCATATTTCCTGGGTCACAAAAGGAATAACCGGGTGCAGAAGAATAAGGGTCTCGGAAAGTGTATGCAAAAGTGTTTCCCGGGCGGTACTTCGGGCATCAGGGTCATCTCCGTAAAGCTCCGGTTTGATCAGCTCCAGATACCAGTCACAGAACGAATGCCAGACAAACTGATAAAGAGTCTGGGCCGCGTCATTGAACCTGTATTCCTGGATAGCCGAAGACGTCTCAGCCTTAACCTCTTCCAGGCGATGCAGAATCCATTTATGGGCCAGTCCCTGCACCCGGTCCGGATTGAAATCTCTGGTATTCTCATCCAGGTTCATCAGGCTGAACCGGGCCGCGTTCCAGATTTTATTGATGAAATGACGGTATCCTTCCACCCGGTCCTCACTCATCTTTATATCCCGGCCCATGGCTGCAAAGGCGGTGAGAGTAAACCGAAAAGCGTCTGTGCCGTATTTGTCCATGACCACCAGCGGATCTATGACATTGCCCTTGGACTTGCTCATTTTCCGGCCCTGGGAATCGCGCACCAGGGCATGGATGTACACGTGATGAAAAGGTACTTCCTGCATGAAATGTATACCCATCATCATCATTCTGGCCACCCAGAAAAAAAGAATGTCAAACCCGGTCACCAGGACCGAGGTGGGGTAAAACTTTTCCAGCTCTTTCGTGTTTTCGGGCCAGCCCAGGGTGGAAAAAGGCCACAGGGCAGAAGAAAACCAGGTATCCAGAACGTCTTCATCCTGAACAAGCCGGGCGCTCCGGCATTTGGGGCATTTTTGGGGATCATCCCTGGTTACGACAAGCTCGCCGCATTCTTCACAGGTCCAGGCGGGAATGCGGTGTCCCCACCATATCTGCCTGGATATGCACCAGTCCCGGATATTATCCATCCATTCAAAATAAGTTTTTTCCCAGTGCACCGGAAAAATCTTGGTCTTGTCAGATGCTACCGCGTCCCTGGCTTTTCCGGCCAGAGGCCCGACTTTAACGAACCACTGCCTGGACACATATGGTTCCACCACAGAACCGCACCGGTAACAATGCCCCACGCTGTGTTTATAATCTTCAATACCTTCCAGGGCGCCTTCTTGTTTCAGGACCTCTAAAATTTTTCTGCGGCATTCCACCCGGTCCAAACCCATGAAATTCAGGCCGGCCTCTTCAGTCATCCTGCCCATGTCATCAATGACCTGAATCGTTTCCAGGCCGTGCTTGCGGCCCAGGTCAAAGTCGTTGGGATCGTGGGCAGGAGTTATCTTGAGACAGCCCGTGCCAAACTCAGTGTCAACATATTCATCGCCGATAACCGGAATCCTGCGCCCCAGAATGGGCAGAACAACTGTTTTGCCGATAAGATGATTAAAGCGCTCGTCTTCTGGATTAACCGCTACCGCAGTATCGCCAAGCATTGTCTCAGGCCGGGTGGTGGCCACTACCAGCGATGCGGAACCGTCTTCCAGGGGATAGCGCAGATAATGCAGATGTCCGTCAACTTCCTCGTGTTCAACTTCAAGGTCAGACAAAGCAGTATGGCAGCGCACACACCAGTTGATTATATAGTCCCCCTGGTAAATAAGCCCGTCCTCATAAAGACGGACAAAGACCTCGCGCACCGCCCTGGAAAGACCTTCATCCATGGTGAACCTGAGTCTGGTCCAGTCCACAGAGGCCCCGATTCTTCGGACCTGGTTCAGGATCTTGTCTCCATACTCCTGTTTCCATTCCCAGACGCGCTTGATAAACTTTTCCCGGCCCAGATCCTCCCTGGATTTACCCTCGGCTGCCAGGGATTTCTCCACCACATTCTGGGTGGCTATTCCGGCATGATCCGTTCCCGGGACCCAGAGTACGTCAAAGCCCTGCTGTCGATGATAACGGCACAGAATATCCTGAAGAGTGAGATTAAGGGCGTGCCCCATATGAAGAGTTCCGGTCACATTAGGAGGAGGAATAACAATAGAATAAGACTTGCCCTGATGCTTTGCGTCAGGAGTAAAACTCTTATTGTCATCCCAGAAATCTATCCATTTTTTCTCTACTTCCCGGGGTTCATACCCTTTTGGTATTTCTTTTATGGTCATCAGTCTGACTCCGTGATTATGGTTCTCTGGCTGCTGCATCTGAATACAAGCAATACAGGCAATACAGGCCGAAACAAACACGGATAAATATCCGCATTATGCCTCATCGTCAAATATGGACTTTTAGCCCCGCAAAATTCCCGGGTTTGACATGTGGGTTGCCTTTCTTATTCATTTGAAAATTGAATTTGATTTTTTTCAGAAATTCTTTCTTTTCAAGTAAAAACAGATTAAGAAGGTCATTAAAGTCGCAACCAGCTTTGACATGTACTCCAACCAAACTATACCAAGGAGGTATAATAATGAGTGAAAAAGGCCGCAAACCAACCACCAATGACGCGGGCATCCCGGTATCCAGCGATGAATTTTCATTGACAGTGGGGCCTGATGGACCAGTCCTGCTCCAGGACCACTATCTTTTGGAACAGATGGCCAACTTTAACCGGGAAATGATTCCGGACCGCCAGCCCCATGCCAAAGGTTCGGGTGCTTTCGGACACTTTGAAGTTACTCAGGATGTCAGCGCCTACACCAAGGCGGTCCTGTTCCAGCCGGGTGAGAAAACAGATGTCCTGGCCCGGTTCTCCACGGTAGCCGGCGAAGCAGGCAGTCCTGACACTTGGCGCGATGTCCGCGGCTTTGCCCTCAAGTTCTACACCAGCCAGGGCAATTACGACATGGTCGGAAACAATACTCCGGTGTTCTTTGTCCGCGACCCCATGAAATTCCAGCATTTCATCCACTCCCAGAAACGCCGGGCAGATACCGGCCTGCGCGACCATGATATGCAATGGGACTTCTGGACCCTTTCTCCTGAAACCGCTCATCAGGTGACCATTTTGATGAGCGATCGCGGAGTGCCCAGGAGTTATCGGCATATGAACGGCTACACCAGCCATACCTATATGTGGATCAACGCCAAAGGTGAGAAATTCTGGGTCAAGTACCATTTCAAAACCGACCAGGGCATCGACTTTCTAACCGATGAAGAAGCTGACCGGATGGCTGGCCAGGACCCGGACTACCATCGCAGGGATCTGTCTGACGCAATCAAAAGAGGTGATAACCCCAGCTGGACGCTAAAGGTCCAGATCATGCCCTTTGAGGAGGCCAGAACCTACCGCTTTAACCCGTTTGACCTGACCAAGGTCTGGCCTCACACCGACTATCCACTGCACGAAGTAGGCAGACTTACATTGACCCGCAATCCCACGGATTTTCATACCGAGATCGAGCAGGCAGCATTCGAGCCCAACAGCTTTGTTCCCGGAATCGGTCCCAGCCCGGACAAGATGCTCCTGGCCCGCCTGTTCTCCTATGCCGATGCCCACCGGGCCCGCCTGGGGGTCAACTACAAGCAGATCCCGGTCAACCGGCCCATAGCCCCGGTAAACAGCTACAGCAAGGGCGGGACAATGCGTATAAAAAATGTTACCGATCCGGTCTACGCGCCTAACTCCAAGGGAGGCCCCCAAGCCGACCCGGAGCGGTACCCTGAGCAGGCTGTCTGGGCTGCGGACGGGGACTTTGTCCGGTCCGCCTATACTCTACGCAAGGAAGACGACGACTTTGGCCAGCCCGGAACTCTGGTCCGGAAAGTCATGGATGATGCCGCCCGGGACCGGCTGGTATCCAATGTAGTGGGACATCTAAAAAAAGGAGTATCTGAACCGGTACTGCAGCGCGCTTTTGAATACTGGCGATACATCGACAAGGAAACCGGTGATCGCATAGCCAGAGGTGTCCAGGAAAGATAACTGGCTGTTGAATAAGGTTTTTATTCAGTTCGCTGAAAAACTGTATAATTTAAAGGCCCGGAACAAGAAACGTTCCAGGCCTTTTATTTTGTATCAGCCTGCAATAAAGCTTTTATTCAGCATCTATTCAATCCAGTCATCATCCTCTTCAATAGGTGCAAAGCCTCTGCGCATGGTATTTTCTGTAACACACCTGGGATCCAGAAACTGGATCAGATAATCCGGGCCTCCGGTCTTGGAGCCCACTCCGGACATCTTGAAACCGCCGAAAGGCTGGCGCTCCACCAATGCTCCGGTGCTGCCCCGGTTGAGATAAAGATTGCCCACCCGGAAATCCTTGCGGGCCTTTTCCAGATTGCTTGGACTCCGACTGAACACCGCTCCTGTCAGGGCAAACCTGGTGGAATTGGCCCAATCTATAGCCTGGTCAAAATCCTTTGCCTTCATAACCGCCAGCACTGGCCCGAAGATCTCTTCCTGGGCTATGCGGTGCTGCGGAGTAATGCCGTCTACTATAGTCAGGGGTACGTAACAGCCATGCTCAGGCACATCCCTGGTTAACAGAACATTGCCTTCTTTTTTCGCCAGTTCCACATATTCCATTATATTTTTCCGGGCTGACTTATCCACTACCGGCCCCATGTAATTGGCAGGATCTTCTGCCGGCCCGATCTTTATGGATTTTGCAGCTTCCACCAGTCTGGCGACAAACTTGTCATAAATATTTTCCAGCACTATCACCCTGGAACAGGCTGAACACTTCTGCCCCTGAAAGCCGTAAGCCGAATAAACTACTTCCAGTACCGCCTCATCCAGATCAGCATCGTCATCAATAATAATGGCATTTTTTCCGCCCATCTCAGCGATTACCCTTTTGACCTGCTGCTGGCCCGGCTGAACCACGGAAGCCTTGTTCACAATGCGCAGGCCCACTTCCATTGATCCGGTAAACGCGATCAGGCTGATGTCGGGATGCTCCACTATATAATCGCCTATAATGCTGCCCCGGCCGGGAATATAATGAAACACTCCATCCGGAATTCCGGCTTTGCGGTATATCTCTGCCAGGCCGTATCCTATAACAGAGGCTACTCCGGCAGGCTTGAACAGAACGCAGTTACCTGTGACCAGAGCGGCCGAGGTCATACCCGCGCTGATGGCCAGGGGAAAGTTCCAGGGAGAAATAACCGCGGCTATTCCCTTGGATTGGTAAAACAGATGATTGACTTCCCCGGGCGCTCGGCCCATGCGTCTTGGCTGGCCGAGTCTGAGCATGTCCCTGGCGTAATATTCCATAAAATCTATAGCCTCGGCCACATCTCCGTGGGCCTGGCTCCACTGCTTGCCAACTTCCAGTACCTGCCATGCGGACAAGTTGAAAATATCCTTCCTGGCAATATCAGCAGCCTTGAAGATGTAATTGGCCCGGTCCTGGGGGCTTAAATCCCTCCACATGGGCAGGGCCTGTCTTGCGCCGCTCAGCGCCTGGTCCACCTCCAGAGTGGAAGCCTGGCAGACATGCCCGATGATTTCATCAGGGTCTGCCGGGTTGTAAGTACTCAACTTATCATCAGTATGCACCTCTTTATTATTGATAATAAGAGGATAATCTCCTCCCATTTCCCTGCGCACCCGGGCTATGGCCTGGGGAAAGGCCTCGCGCTGGGATTCCAGGGTAAAGTCAGCCAGGCTCTGGTTCTCAAAATCCGGAATCTTTTTCTGCTGCTTAGCAGTCCCTTCCCTGGACTTTCTTTCTTCCTGGGCCAGAATAGCCGGATCCTGGAGAAGCCGGTCAATTTCGGCTTTTTCAGCAAAACTCTGGCGAAGAAATGATTCATTGGCGGTATTTTCCAGAAGCCTGCGAACCAGATAGGCCATTCCCGGAAGAATTTCTCCATAAGGTGAATACAGTCTAACCCTTTTGGCCACTTTCTGCAGACCTTTGCGCACCGGCTCAGCCATCCCGAAAAGGACCTGGTATTCATATCTTTTTTCAGGGACACCAAGTTCCCGGGCTGTTTCCATGACCGCGGCAATGGACCGGATATTGTGAGATCCGCAGGCGTAATAACAGATATCGCTGTTTTCCAGTATTTTTCTGGACTGTCTTTCAAAGGCCGCGTCTGTCTCGGCCTTGATGGTATAAACAGGAATTTCCCAGCCGTTTTGTTTGGCAATTACGGTTTCATAATCCCAGTAAGCGCCCTTAACCAGCCTGACCGCAATGGGCAGAGCTTCTTTTCTGGACCAGGACACAAGTTCCTCAAGATCCTTATCCGTATCCTGCAAATAGGCCTGCAGGACTATGGCCAGCTGATCAAAATCTCTGAGATCCGGATCTGAACGAAGACGTTTGTAAACTTCCAGAGTAATGTCCTTGAATTTATACTGCTCCATGTCTATACAAAGGTGAGCGCCCATTTCTCTGGCCTTAAGGGCTACAGGTTTGAGCCTCTGACAGATGGCTGCCACAGAACCGGCAAAATCCGAAGGTCTGGCCTGGGAATACAGAGCTGAAGGCTTGATGGATATATTGATCTTAGGCGCATAGCCCCAGTCATATTCTCCACTTCCGTCCAGGGCTTTCCACTTATCAGCGTCCTTTGCCAGGCCGTCCAGAAGATCCAGGTAACTTTGCTGATACTGCTGTCCTTCTTCCTCGCTCACGGTTGCCTCGCCTAAAATATCAACGGTAAAGGCAAAGTTATCCCTGCGCATCTTATGCAGGGTTTTCAGGGCCTGTTTGATATTCTCCCCGATTATGAACTGCTTGGCCATACTCTCAATATTGGAACGGATGGACTTGGCCATGAGCTTGCCTGCCAGGCCTTTGCCCCAGCCCGCGCTTTTGGCTCCCCATTTCAGCACCGAAGGTATATCCTGTCCCTGGCCTCCGAAATATTCCTGGATATGCCTGGTCAGTGATTCTGAAGTATTGAGGTAGGGAAGGACGTCAACAAAGCGAAACAGCTGAACCTTGAAATCTTCGTTGCGCATGGCCCAGTCCATGACCTTTCCGGTCCACCAGCCCTTGTTGAAGATGGAAGGAGCTTCTCCGCTTATACTTTCAAAAAACTCCCTGCCCCGGTCTCTTATTCTGGAATTAAGCTCTTCACTGGTCATTTCCTCTCCTCCCATATAATTTTCGGTTCATTTTTTTGTATTTGCCAAAGCGCTCTCCAGATCAAACCCCGCGCTTTCCTTGATGGTATCCAGAACAAATGTAGTCCGGGTATCCCTGATGCCGGGAACCGCGCCCATTTTCTGCAGCAGACAGGTCAGGGCTTCAGTATCTGCAACTCTGGCCTTTACCATGTATGAATATTCACCTGCAATAAAATATACTTCCTGAATATCTGGAATTCGGGACAAGTCCTGACCCACCCTGGTGGAACCCACATCTTCTTCAGTCTTGACCATGGTAATAACCGTCAAAGACAAGCCCAGGGATTTTGGATCAAGCCTTAGCTCATATCCCTTGACAATCCCTTTTTTCTCCAGTTTTCGAACCCGCTCCAGCACTGCTGACGGAGCCATGCTTAATTGTCTGGCCATTTCAGCGTTGGAAACCCTGCAGTTATCCTGGAGCATCTTCAGAATTTTCTTGTCTTTTGCGTCGATCATTCTCTTTTCACCATCTTTTTCAGAACTAATATCCAAAAAACATGCTGTGGTCAAGAATGAGTTCAGTTTTAGCAGTGTGTTGAAAAAGTCCTTGTCAGGCAGGATGTACACTTCCAATTACAGAATCGGCTCAAACAGAAGAAGAGCGAATCAGAAGGGAAACAAGGATCATCTGATAATGGCGGCCAAAGCAGTAAATCCCAGAGCATACAAAAAGGAGCTGACCAGAATAAGGCTGACCAGCTGATCTATCTTGGCTGATGAATAACCTTCCCCGCCCCTGCCCAGAACCGGCTTAAGCTTTTTTTTCCCAAAATAAGAAGCACTGCCGCCCATGCGCACTCCAAGTATGTGAGCGCCGGCAGACATGGTCCAGCCGGCATTGGGACTTTCCACTCTGCCGGCATCATCGGCTATTGCTGATAAACACGCGTTTCTTCCAAAACCCATAATATACGCGGCGCCGATCATGGACAAGGCGGCCAGCCTGGCTGGAATATAGGCCAGAATATCGTCGGCCTTTGCTCCGGCAAACCCAAGTTTATTCCATTTATCAGTTTTATATCCCCACATGGAATCCATGGTGCTGACCAGTTTATACGCCCAGGCCCAAGGAACGCCCAGAAGGCTCAGGTAAAAAAAAGGCGCGCAAAAAGCGTCATTATAATTCTCTGACAGAGTCTCTGCCAGGGTCTGGTAAAGCTCCTGCTCCCCAAGCCCTGCCGTATCCCGGCTGACCAGATGGCTCATGGCCTTCCTGGCTTCCTGCAGACTGCCGGAAGCGATTAACCTCTGGACTTTTCTGGTTTCATGAATCAGACACCCCAGGGCAAGACTGGCATAGCCAAGGTAAAGGGAAATGATAAGTCCCAGAAAAGGCAGGGAGATAAGAAGGGCAACTGCAAAGAGAGTGGCAAAAGCTCCGGCAAAGAGAACTGCAAAACCCAGAAATTTAAGGCTGATCCCTGATTTTCTGAGCACCGGATCAAGCGTATCCAGGGCCCGGCCCATAATCCTTACCGGATGAGGCCACCTGGCTGGATCGCCAATAAAAAGGTCCGCCAGATAACAGGCCAGGAGAAAAAATACAAGGATTTCAGACAAACCCGGCTATACCCGGACAAATCTGACCAGGCTGTCCTTTGGCTCCCCGGTTACGTCAACAAGATGAGTAGAACAGGAGATACAGGGATCATAGCCTCTTACCAGCATACTCAGCCTGAGTTCTATGTCTTGGGGATCAAGGCCTGAAAGCATGGACTTCATGGCGTTCATATCCATCTGGATATTGGCGTGATTCTGATTAGTGGGGATGACGCAGTCCGCTGAAACAATCCGGCCCTCATCGCTGTACTCATAGCTGTGGATAAGTATCCCCCGGGGCACTTCTACCGCCCCCACACCTTTCCCGGCCTTTACTTTAAAGCGGGCGGGCCTTTCCTGCTTAAGACCCTGCCCGGTCAATCTGGAAACAATCTCAAGGGAATCCTCTGTTGAATGCACGCACTCCACCAGCTGGGCAACTGTATTGAGGTACGGATTATATTCAGGGGCCTTAAGGCCAAGCTTCTGAGCGGCTCTTTGAGCCCGGGGGCTTAAGTGTTTATGATTAAGGTTAAACCGGGCCAGGGCCCCCACCATATAGGAATCTCCGGTATTCCTGGTCCATTTGGCAGTAGACTGGGGCACACAGTATTCATTGGTAATCTGTTTGTAGAGCAGGGCCGGCCTGTTAATATCCTTTGAACTCCCCAGTTCGCCTGAGTACAAGGCGTATTCAGCGGGCGAAACCAGAGCGACGTATTCAGTGGGTCTCTTAAAATCAGGCCATTTATCAGCCAGAGCCGCAAAAAGGTTCACGATTTTATCCAGACGCTCCAGGCTTTCTTCCAGCTTTTTCTTAAGAGCGGCCAGATCATCTGAGGTGGGGAGTTTTTCCATTCCTCCGGGAATAAGCCTCTGGGGATGAGTGGTTCGTCCGCAGATCAGACGGCTGAACTCATTTGAGATCCGTCTGCAGGCCACCAGATTCACCAGTTCATCCTTATGGGTCTCTGCAAGGGGAAGCACTGAATCCACCCCCATAAGATCCGGGAGGACCAGATACCCGATGTGCAGCAGATGACTCTGGAGATTCTCAGCGTGCAGAGCAAGCTTCCTGAGATCCAGGGTCTGTCTGGAGACGTTAAGGCCAAAGGCGTCTTCAGTTGCCTGGATGGAGCAAAGCTGATGACCGATGGAACAGATGCCGCAAATCCTGGAGACAATATGGTGAATATCTTCATAGGGTCTGCCCTGGACCATGGCTTCGAAAAATCTGGGAGCCTCCACTACCTGCCATTTGCAGTCCTGTACCTTATTTTCTGAATCCAGCTTGACCTCAATATTGCCGTGTCCCTCCACTCTGGTCAGGTGTTTTACCTCCAGATTCCTGGGGCCTGATTGAACCGGCCTGGACTCTGCCCTGGTCTCCTGTTTTTTGTTCCGGTCTTTAGCTTTTTCCCTGCTCATATTATCTCCGCGCCCTCTATTCAAAGAGTTATAATCTGCAATTGTATCCAAAATATAATCTGAGATGATCCTGGGCTTGGAGCCAGGAAAAACCATGCTCATCCATTATCTGTTTGGCCGCGTCCACATTGGCCTCGGGTGCAAGGCCGCGGCATCCCCAGCAGACGCTGCCCTCAGTTACGCAGCACGCGCCGCAACCGGCCCTGGTTACTATGCCCAGGCACAGCCTGCCCTGTTCATACCTGCATATATTTCCAGCCATTTTACATTCCACGCAGACCGGATAATCAGGAGGGGAATAGATCTTGCCAAGCAGAAGCTCTTTGACTGCCCGGGCAAATTCATTTTTATCAATAGGACAGCCGTGAATTTCCATGTCAACTTTGACCACGGCGGACAGCGGCCTGGCCGCATAAGTGTCATACCACCTGCCTGCAGGACCATATACAATAGACCTGTACTCGGATTCATTTATAAAATTTTTCAGGCAGTTAATGCCTCCAACAGTCGCGCAGGCCCCAATGGCTACCAGAATCTTGGCATTCTCCCTGATGGCCCTGATTCTTGGCTCATCCTCAGGCCTGGTGATGGAGCCTTCCACAAAGGCAATATCATAATCATCCTGTTTTATTGTCTTGATCTCGCGAAATCTTACAATCTCCAGATGGGAAGCAATCTCAAGGAGTCTTTCCTCAAGGTTGGCCACCTGAAGCTGATCCCCTTCACAACCTGCGAAATCAAAAAAAGCAACTTTGGGTTTTGCCGGCATTTTAGCCTCCTTATAAACGACCTGTAGACCTCAACAATGATATTTTCTGCACTCCGGGCAGTGAACTCAAGGTATTATCGGATATTGCAACCGGTTACAGAGCTTCTTCAAGCCCGGCTATATCCGTATAGCAGAAGACCGGGCCATCCAGGCAGCAGTTAAGCCCGTTTATCTGACAATGACCGCATTTGCCCAGACCGCACTTCATCCGTCTTTCCAGTGAGACATAAATCCTGCTGGAAGGTATGCCCAGGTTGCTGCATTCCTTAATCACAAACCTGTACATTACAGGAGGACCAATGGTTGCAACACTTGTAGTATCCGGATTAATCCTGATCTTGGGAAAAAGAGTGGTTATCACTCCGACATTGCCCTGCCAGTTTTCATCGGCAATATCTACTGTCTCCAGGACCTCTACGTCACCTCTTTTACTTATGTCCGCCAGCTGGTCCGTAAATATTCTTTCTCCGGGATTGCGCGTACCCACCAGCAGAATAAGCCTGCCAAACTCATCCCTGTGTCTGAGCATGTAATGCAGGACACTTCTCAGGGGAATGTATCCAAGCCCTCCAGCCACAAAAAGAAAATCCTGCCCCACAAACTTCTGCATGGGGAAGTATGAGCCGTACGGACCTCTTATTCCTATCTTGGCCCCTGTTTCCAGGGAATGCAGGGCATTGGTCACAGAGCCGATTCTGCGCACCGCCAGTTCAAAATGATTATTGTCCGTACGCGGGGCTGAGCTCACTGAAAAAGGAGCTTCACCCACTCCGAATATGGAAACCTGGATAAACTGACCCGGCCTGTGCGCCAGCGGTTTGCCGCTGTCCTGGGCAAATTCAAACAGAGTCACGAATTCGTTGAGTTCCTTTTTAGCCACCAGCGTAGCAGGCCTGGGGACATAGGGAGAAAAATCAGACTTCATTCTTTATGGCCTCCCAGATTTCGTTATAAACCTTCCTGGGGTTGGCTATTCTTGCGGTACAGGCCCTGACACATCTTCCACAGCCAACACATCCAAGCTCGCCCAGTTTATCATAAATATACTTTCCTTTGCGCATATACCTGTGCCTGTATCTTTCCCAGGCAGTGTCCCTGAAATTATGTCCTCCGGCTATTTCAGCAAAGCCTTTGAGCATGCAGCCGTCCCATTGGCGGTAACGACTCCCTTTTTTCAGCAGGTCATCTGTTTCTTCCTGAATATCAAAACAGTAACAGGTAGGGCAAACAAGATTGCATGAACCGCAGGACAGGCAGGTTTTGGACTTCTCTCTCCAGAATCCCTGCTTGTCGTAAAATTTACTCACCAGTTCAGGAGTTCTGCTCCAGTCAAAATTAAGGGTCTGCTTTTCAGCCTTGGCCAGAACCTTCAAGTGAGCTCTCCTGGCTGCTTCTTTTTGAGCCACGCTGGATTTTTCAACAGGGCCGTCGGCTTTAAGCATTTCTTCTCCCTTGGCCGAACCTACCTGAACAAAAAAAGCCCCCGGGCTTATCCTGGTCCAGAACAGATCATAACCAAGGTCCACCCTGGAAGCATCCATGCCTGACCAGAAAGCGGTATCAGCAACGTGCACCGGCTCCAGGCCGAAAACAAGAGTATTGTCCCTTCTGGCCCGGTAATTTACATCCGGACTGCCCATATCCATTAACTGATCCAGCTGATTCATGGCCTTGATGTCATATGGATGCACACCAAACAGAAGTTGTTTAGGAGCTTTAATGACTGGACTGGCTGTGTACTTCTGCATGTCAAAGGAAATCAGATCCTCCCTGGAGGGAAGAATGAATTTTTTTAAGGTAGTATAACAAAGATCATAATCCCAGGCGATCTCAACGTCTTCGGTCCAGGGCCTGAATTCGTAAAAACCGTCCTCAACCATGGTGGGCACATAAACATTAAGTTCTGCTGCCCATTTGCTTAAAAGTCCTCTGATCTGCGGCAAATAAATGGTGTAAGCGATCATACCCGCTCCGGTTGGTTAACTGACAGATAAATTATAATTAGCAATAGCCCATCAGACATTTATTTGTAAAGGTATATCTTGGGCACGTGTTCAAGAAGACGCAACAGGAGCCAGGGGCCCCATTTTCTTCAGATCCCTCTTGTTTTTTCTGTGCTGGTTGAGGATAACCAGCCCCACCAGAGTAATGCCCACAATATCTTTTACAATATCCGGACTGAAACACAGATAGGTTCCAACTCCAAAGATAAGCCATTCAATAATGGTGGTTTTTCGCAGCAGATAAAACATGGACCAGGCTGAAAAGGCAATCGTGCCTATGGTGGCAGCGAAATAGACCATGATGATTTCATGGACCCCCGCATCAAGGACCATGGCTGGCTCATAAGCAAACAGAAAAGGCACTACATAAAGAAGCTTGGAAAACTTAAGCGCGGTCCATCCCGTCCTCCACGGATCAGAGCCGGCGATAGCCGCGCCGGCATAAGCAGCCACGCATACCGGAGGAGTGACATTGGAATTCTGACTGAACCAGTATACAATCATATGGCCGGCGATAAGGCTGACCCCGAGTTCATGCAGGGCGGGCACTGCCAGAACCGCGACAATCAGATAGGAGGCAGTCACTGGGACCCCCATGCCCAGCACCAGGGACGCAAAGGCAATAAGGATAAGGGCAACCAAAAGATTACCGCCGGACAGAGAAATAATCAGCTCGGAAAACTTAAGGCCTATACCGCTTAAGGAAATTGTGCCCACAATTATCCCGATTACTCCGACAGTAGCGCCGATAACCAGAGTATTCCGCGACCCCACCACCATGGCCCGCCAGATTTCCTTGGGCCCCATTCTGTATTCCTTGTCTACCCAGCTGATAACCACGCAGGACAGAGTGGCCCAGAACGCGGCCATCCCGGGAGAATAACCGAACAGCATCATGGCGACTATGATAACCAGGGGCATGGCCTTGAACCAATGCTGCTTGAAGACCTCCATGGCTCCGGGCTGGCCTTCAAGGTCCATCCCTCTTATGTTCAATTTTTTGGCTTCAAAATGAATCATTACAAACACGGACAGGAAATAAAGCAGGGCCGGAAAAACAGCAATGGCCATAATAGTTACGTAAGGCGTACCGGTCATCTCGGACATCAGAAAGCCGCCCGCGCCCATAATCGGAGGCATGAACATTCCGCCGATGGATGCTGCCGGTTCAATAGCGCCGGCCACATGGGGACGGAAGCCGGCCTTTTTCATGAGCGGGATGGTAAAAGAACCTGTGGAAACCGTGTTGGCAATGGCTGAACCTGATACAGACCCGAAAAATCCCGAAGCCACAACCGAAACCTTGGCCGGGCCGCCAAGACTTTTGCCGGCCAGGGCCAGGGGCCAGTCTATAAAAAATCTTCCCACACCGGACTGCTGCAGAAAAGCACCGAAAAAAATAAAGATAATAACATAAGTCACCAGAACGTTGCACATGACCCCGAATACGCCGTCCTGGGTCAAGAAAAGAAAGGCGGTCAGCCTTTCTATGTCAAAACCTCTATGCGCGATTATTCCAGGCATATACGGCCCGAAAACCCCGTAAAGTATAAAAAGCAGGCCGCCGATGGTTATTGACCAGCCAAGGACCCGGCGGCTGACTTCCAGGGAAAGCGCGATGCCCACCATGCTGACCCAGATATCCATCTGCGTTTCAGCCCCCGAACGGTAGGCCAGGCTCTCGAACTCAAGTATCCAGTAACCCACAACAAAAACCGAGGTCAGGGCCAGGCCTATATCAATTATTGTAGGCCGGTGATGACTGGATCTGGACCAGAAAGGAAAAGAGAGAAAAATCATTACATAGGTCAAAAGAACATAAACACCCCGGTGATACTGATCACTGAAGGGCTGGACCCCGGCGGAGTACATATAAAAGAAGACCATGACCACGCCAAGCAAAGAGACAAAAATAAACCAGAAAGGAGACAGTCTCCGGCCAAACTTGGCTTCCTTGGCCTGAATCTTATCCAGCACTTCCTTCTGTTCAACAACCTCCTGAACCTTATCCGGCATCTGCTGCTCCACCTTTAAATTTTAGTATATTGTTATTTAAGTGAACGATATAAATTGCTTTGTTCAGAACTCCGTGATCAGCGCTATAATCCCGGATTAGAAATGATCGTATAAAGTAAGGCTTTAACCTTTTGACTTTTTTATCTTACACTTGAAATCTTAATCTATCAAAAAAACACAAAAAAGGAGAACCAGATACTGAATCCGGTTCTCCTCCAGGATAGATTTAAG
>JBKHCI010000151.1:0-3699 GCA_046541915.1 Desulfonatronovibrio sp.
AATCCAGACATCATATTTTACGAACCAGCATGTTTCTAAAACCTGAGCAGGGTAGCCCCCCAGGTAAAACCGCCTCCAAAAGCCACCAGCAGAACCGTGTATCCAGGCTTAATCCTGCCTTTTTCCCAGGCTTCAGCCAGGGCTATGGGCACGGACGCCGCAGAAGTATTCCCATAATCCTGAACATTTACAAATACTTTTTCATCCCCGACCCCCATCATTTTGGTCAGGGCTTCAATAATCCTGATATTGGCCTGATGAGGAATAAACAGATCTATATCGCTGATATCCAGGTTGTTTTTTTCAAGGATTTCCAGGGATACATTTTTCATTGACCTTACAGCATGCTTGAATACTTCGCGTCCTTCCATCTGAACAAAAAATTCATCACCCACCAGCTGGCCAGGAGACATGGCATTGGCTGAGCCACCGCCTTTCACAGTAAGCAGACTGCCTAACGAGCCGTCAGCCTTGAGCAGCACGTCCTGAATATAACCTGCCGGGGCGTTATCGTCAAAAGACTCACCAGAGATCACGCAGGCTCCTGCGCCGTCCCCGAACAAAACCGAGGTTGAACGGTCCTGCATGTTGATCCTGGAGGTTACCACTTCTGAAGCCGCCAGCAAAACTTTTGCCCCGGGGTTCAGCAGACACAGGCCCCTGGCCAGCTCCATGCCGTAAACAAACCCGGTACATGCGGCGTTGACATCCATGGCAGGAATGCCTCTGATGCCCATTTTCTCCATAAGGATGCAGGCGGCATTGGGTACATAAGCGTCCGGAGTAAAGGTGGCGGTTATAATATGAGTAATATCACCGGGCTTGAGGCAGGCTCTTTTAAGAGTGACGAGCGAAGCCTGGCAGGCCAGATCGGAACAGGCCTGACCATTTACAATATGTCTTTGCCTGATGCCGGTCCTGGAAATAATCCACTCATCATTGGTATCAACAAGCCTTTCCAGATCCTTATTAGTCAGTACTGTTTCAGGTACGTAAAAACTGAATCCTGCTATATAGCTGTTTTTTGTCATGAGGCAAAGATCTTTCAGATTCGAGCGTAAGGACGAACTGTTTAAAAATAAAAATATGATCACTGAAACCAACGAAAACGCAAATTAAAAGGAAAATTCCGCTGGTTTTATTGTTTCTGCCGGGCTCTTTGTGAACTAAGCAGTGGTGAACACCCGGGGTGAAACCTGCTTTATACACCCTAAATTCATTTAGCCACAGACCTGGGCAGGGCTTTTTTGGCGAATATACCTATTTCCTTATTGGCGCCCAGGCCGTCAATAAGCAGCTGATTGGCTCCATTCCTGACAAATTCACCAGCCATGAGCACCGCGTTGGTGACAGCCTTGGAATTGGATGAGCCATGACAGACAACGCCTATTCCATTAAGCCCCAGCAAAGGAGCGCCTCCGTACTCAGCATAATCTATCCGGCGGCCAAACCTTTTAAGCGCTCGTATTCCCAGCAGAAAACCCAGCCTGGCCAGCCAGCTTTTCCTGACTTCTTCCTTAAGAATTTTACTGAGAGAAAAAGCCAGCCCTTCCATAAGCTTGAGGGAAACATTACCTACAAAGCCGTCGCATACAATAACGTCGGCCTTGCCGGTGAAAAAATCACGTCCTTCAATATTGCCGATAAAATTCATGGACGACATCTTTAAGAGCTTAACGGTTTCCCGGACCAGATTATTGCCCTTATCCGCCTCTTCTCCAATGGTCAGCACGCCTATCCTGGGCTTTTGCACATGAAGGACACTCCTGGCAAAAACTTCGGCCATCAGACCGAACTGGACCAGATGGTAAGGCTTGCATTCTACATTGGCCCCCACATCAATAAGTATCAGCGGGCCTTTTTCAGAAGGAAGAATGGAAGCCAGGGCCGGGCGCTCAATACCTTTAATCCGGCCCAGGATAAACATCCCGCAGGCCAGGGTGGCTCCTGAATTTCCCGCGCTTACAACTCCCTGGGCCCGGCCCTCGCGAACCAGCCTGAACGCGACCTGTATGGACGAGTTTTTTTTCTTACGCAGGGCATCGGAAGGCTTTTCCGACATTTCAACTACTTCAGGCGCGTGAGCAATTTCAAGGTCAATATCTTTGTGCTTTTGACCTTCCAGAACTTTCTGGATTCCGCCTTCATCGCCTGCCAGCACCAGACCCAGGTTTTCCTTTCTGGCCGCTTCCAGGGCACCTGGAACTACAACCTCCGGACCAAAGTCGCCGCCCATGGCGTCAACCGCGATCCGGGGGCTAGCTGACTGCATCCTGCTGTGGCCTTATGTACTGACGCCCTTTGTAGGTCCCGCAATCAGGACAGATGCGATGGGGAAGAGTGGCTTCACCGCATTCGCAATAGATGAAATTAGGGGTTGGAACATGATCGTGAGATCTGCGCATGTTTTTTTTGGATTTGGAAGTCTTCCTTTTGGGTAATGCCATTTTTTTACCTCGTTAATGTGTTTTAATCTTTATCTGTCTAAGCTTAGCCAGCCTCGGGTCTCCCGGCTCCAGTTCACACCGGCAAAGACCGCTGTTTATATTGGCCCCGCATTCAGGGCAGAGTCCGAGACACTTCTCACTGCACAGGACTTTGTCAGGCATGGCCAGAACCAGCTGTTCACGGATCACCTGGCGGACATTCACCATCCAGTGACCATTTTCAAACTTTAAAATACCCGTGCCCAGAGGTTCTCTCTCGGTTTCTTCAAAATCTTCAAATATCTCAAATTTATGATCTATATCTGTCCGCGCTGGTTCAAGACATCGGGAGCACGGCGCTGTAATCTGGCCTTTAATAAAACCCTTAAAAAAAATACCGTGTTTCTGCGGAAATACGCCCAGCAAAGCACTCGTATCTTTGGATACTTCGTACTCCAGTCCTATTTCGCTGCAAAGGGATATCCAGTCCTGATCACCTTCAAAATAAAATTCCCGGCCTTGAACCGGGATGTCTGATATGTGCAACCACTGTTCTTGCATATTAATTCCCACAGAAAGCTATTAGCTTGCCATCCAGGTTGATGTCAAGATTTTTACTCTTGCCATTTTTTTATTTTCAGGATAGGAATCCCTTTTTTAGCATATTTTTTATCCGGCGAACAGTTATTTTTTCTTTTGGCAGAAAAACCAGACAATTAAAAACTAACGTATCCTGATACGCGGTCTTTTGATTCAACAGATTAGCGTGGTCATCAGCTAAAAAACCGTTAACCGGCGAAAACTATCCCAGCGCATTTTAAAATGCAAGGAGAGCCCCGGCGCTCAAATGCAAATATTTCAGGAGGAACTTATCATGAGCAAGCAATGTGAAATTTGTGGAAAGAAACCCCAGGTGGGTAATAATGTCAGTCACGCCAACAACCGCAGCAAGAGAAGATTTCTGCCTAATCTGCAGAGAGTCAGGTCTCAGGACAGTCAGGGCGCGGTCAAGAGAATTGATGTATGTACCAGATGCCTGCGTTCTGGCGCGGTTGTAAAACCGACAGTCAACTAACCCTTTTTATTTTCGTTATTCTTCTAACCCCGGAATGAAAGCATTCTTCCGGGGTTTTTTATTGATTCGCGCCCTCTTACGTCAGCTGGATAATGACTTACAAGTAATTTAGAGCGTTTATACTATAAATTCAAAATATTACGGTTTTGCTATAGAGATTGCTTCGGTCGCTTTGCTTCCTGGCAATGACAGGTATCG
>JBKHCI010000152.1:0-3634 GCA_046541915.1 Desulfonatronovibrio sp.
GCTCCCTCGCAATGACAGGTATCGCGTAACCCCGTCTGTCATTGCGAGGGAGTCCTCGAGCGCGGCAATCTCTCCTGTTACTCGCAGATTTGATCCCGGTCCGGCCAGCCGGTTAAATATTATACAGTTCATTTCCCGGAATGATGCGTATCCCGTGTTCCTGCAGGGTTTTAATGGCTTCATCAGTACGGTCGAAGCGAAATATGAGCACCGCGTTTTTGCCGCTTTGCTGGACAAAAGCGTACATGTACTCAACATTTATTCCATTTTTGCTGAGCATGGACAGAATAAAATGCAGCCCGCCTGGTTTATCTTCCACTTCAGCAGCCACCACATTTGTCCGCCCTACTGTAAATCCGTTTTCCTTGAGGGCTTTTTTGGCTTTTTCATGGTCTGTGACAATGAGTCGCAGGATTCCAAAATCAGTTGTATCAGCCAGGGACAAAGCCCTTATGTTGACTCCGGCCTCGGAAAGAGTCCTGGTTACATCGGCAAGTCTTCCGGCCCGGTTTTCCAGAAAAATTGATATCTGTTCCACTTTCATAATTAACCTCCTGGTTACACGCCTTTGAGTATTTCCAGCCGCGGTCCGGCAACCGGAATTCTGGAAGGCCTGTTTGATAAGGATTTTTTTAGTAATCCATTAGCGTTATTACAAATTTCTCTTGTCAAGAATCCGCTTGGCCTTGCCTTCGGATCTGGCAATGGTTCTGGGTTCCACCATGGTGATCTTGGCGGTGACTCCCAGAAATTCCTTGATATGAGACATGATCTTTTTTTCCATGCTCTGGAGATGTTTGATCTCATCGGAGAACAGCTTTTCATCGACTTCCACCTGTACTTCCAGGATATCCATTGAACCCTTGCGGTCAACGATCAGCTGATAATGAGGTGACAGACCTTCAGTCTCCAGGAGAATACTTTCAATCTGGGAGGGAAAGACATTGACCCCGCGGATAATGAGCATGTCATCACTTCTTCCGGTGATTCTTTCTATGCGGCGGTGGGTACGGCCGCATCTGCAGGGTGTGGCATTGATCCTGGTAATGTCTCTGGTGCGGTATCTGATGAGAGGCTGGGCTTCTTTGGTCAGGGTGGTGATGACCAGTTCGCCTTCCTGGCCCACAGGCAATTGTTCCCCGGTTTCAGGATTTATGATTTCAACCAGAAAATGGTCTTCCCAGATGTGCAGGCCGCTCTGGGCGGCAATACATTCAATACCCACTCCAGGGCCCATTATTTCTGATAATCCATAAATATCCATGGCTTTAATCTCAAGTTTGTTCTGGATATCCTGGCGCATTTCCTCGGTCCAGGGTTCTGCTCCGAATATACCCACCCGAAGTTTGAGGTCCTGGATGCTGATGCCGTTGGCCAGGGCGGTCTCATACAGATGCAGGCTGTATGACGGTGTGCAGCACAGTACTGTCGGGCCAAAATCCTTCATGAGCATGACCTGGCGCTTGGTCGCGCCTCCTGAAACAGGCAGGATGGTTGCTCCCAGAGCTTCAGCCCCGTAATGGGCTCCCAGTCCTCCGGTAAACAAACCGTATCCATAGGCATTGTGAACTATATCGCTTCTGTTTACTCCGCAGGCCTCAAAAGACCTGGCCATGAGCCCGGCCCAGTTATTAACGTCGCGCTGGGTATAGCCCACAACCGTGGATTTGCCGGTGGTGCCTGAGGAAGCATGGACTCTGACCACGCTTTCCCTGGGTACGGCAAAGAGCCCAAAGGGATAATTATTGCGCAGGTCCTGCTTTTCAGTAAAGGGAAGATGTTTCAGATCAGCCAGAGATTTGATATGTTCGGGACTGACTCCCAGCTCATCGAATTTCTGATTGTAAAAAGGAACATTGTGATAGACTTTCTGGACAAGATATTTGAGTCTGTTAAGCTGAAGGCTTTCCAGTTCGTCCCTGGGCATGGTTTCATTCTGAACATCAAAGACCATATTCACTCTCCTTGACAAGATTATGAAAAGTATATGCGGATTTAGACATACTCTGAAAATTTAACTAGTTATTCTTATCTTTGTCGCTTTAACAATTTGTAAAAGGCGTTTCTCACCCGGCAGACTCCGGGATTCCATGTCATCACTGGATTTTCTGCCTTATTAATACCGGCTTAGTCAAGGAAAAAAGGTTTACAGCCTGGATAGGAAAAAATATAGAAACATGGACAGGCTTCAGTCTTTTGAATTAAGTCATAAGTTATGCTGAACAGTAAAAATTTGTAAACATTATCAGATACAAAGGAACAGTTATGGATAAATTAGTAATTGAGGGCGGGGCAAAGCTCAGTGGAGAGATCAGAATCAGCGGATCCAAAAACGCATCTCTTCCTGTATTGATTGCCGCGCTCATGGCAGACGGTGACGTCATCCTGGAAAATGTGCCCGGACTAAGGGATATCAACACAACCCTGGAGTTGTTGACACTGCTTGGCTGTGAATCAGGCTTTAATGGCCGGAATGTGGAAATAAAGTCTGGAGCGCTGGTTCCGGAGGCTCCGTATGACCTGGTGCGGACCATGCGGGCCTCGGTTCTCTGTCTTGGCCCTCTTCTGGCCAGGCTTGGCCGGGCCAAGGTGGCTTTGCCAGGAGGCTGCGCCATAGGTTCGCGTCCGGTTGATCTGCACTTAAGGGCTCTGGAACAGATGGGTGCGGTTTTTGAACTGGATTCAGGATATATTATGGGTAAATGTGATGGGCTTCAAGGAGCGCATATCAGCTTTGATTTTCCCACAGTGGGCGGCACTGAGAATCTGATTATGGCGGCCAGCCTGGCCGCGGGCGAGACTATTCTGGAGAACGCGGCCAGAGAGCCTGAAGTCGTGGACCTGGCTGAATTTTTAAACGCGTGTGGTGCCGGAATCACCGGACACGGCACAAGTATAATTAAGATTAAAGGTGTTTCCAGCCTTTCCGGATGCAGATACCGGGTCATGTCCGACAGGATAGAGGCTGGCACTTACATGGCTGCCGGGGCTATCACCGGCTCGGATCTGCTTTTGAGCAATTGTCCTTTTGAAGAACTGGAAGCGGTTATTGCCAAGTTCAGGGAAATGGGAGTTTTTATTGAAAAAGAAGAATCCGGCGTCAGGGTAAAAGCAGATACCAAGCTTGAGTGCGTTGATGTGGTTACTCAGCCTTATCCGGGTTTCCCCACTGATATGCAGGCCCAGATAATGGCTGTGATGTGCGTGGCAGAAGGGTCCGGCATGATCAGGGAAACAATTTTTGAGAACAGATTCATGCACGCCCTGGAACTGATCCGCATGGGAGCCAGGATAAAACTTTCAGGTCAGAACGCGGTAATAAGAGGAGGCGCAAACCTGACCGGGGCTCCGGTCATGGCCTCGGATTTAAGGGCCAGCGCCGGTCTGGTCCTGGCAGGACTGGCAGCCAGAGGCGTAACAGAAGTGCAGAGAATTTATCACCTGGACCGCGGCTATGAAAGCATGGAAAAGAAATTGTCCGGGGTGGGGGCCAGAATTAAAAGGGAAGCGCAGTAGCCTTGCGGATTTAACAGTGTGAACAAGTTCATATTCGACTGGCTGTTAAAATTTTGTGACAGGTCGTGAACAAAACGCGCTTGACCCGAAATGTTCAATTAAGGACTTGGATTGAACA
>JBKHCI010000153.1:0-3614 GCA_046541915.1 Desulfonatronovibrio sp.
TAAGGGCTTACCGTAACGCGGCCCGGACTGTTTCCGGTCTTTCCGCCAATATTTCAGATATGGTCAAATCCGGGGACGACCTCACTGAATTGCCGGGCATTGGAGAAGATCTGGCCGGAAAAATAAGAGAGATTGTTGAAACAGGCACATTATCCCAGCTGGAAGAAACCCGGAAAAAGACACCACAAGAGCTTAACAGACTCCTGAAGATTGAAGGTCTTGGACCCAGACGGGTAAAAGCGCTGAACAAGGAGCTTGGGATCACCAGCCTAAAAGAACTCAAAAAAGCCGCTCAAAACGGCAAAATACATGAACTCGAGGGTTTTGGGAAAAAGACAGAACAGAGTATTCTGGAAAGCATTGAACAAAACCAGGGACAGGAAAAAAGGATCAAGCTGCTGGAAGCTGAGCAGCAGGCCTCTTCCCTGGTATCTTACCTGAAAAAATCCAAAGGCCTCAAGGAACTTACCATAGCCGGAAGCTACCGGCGCAGGAAAGAAACAGTGGGAGACCTGGACATACTGGTGACCTGCAAAAAAGATTCAACAGTTATGAAACGCTTTGTGGAATATGAAGATATAAGCAAAATTATTTCCAGGGGAAAAAGCCGTTCCACAATTGTGCTCCGGTCCGGACTGCATGTGGATTTATGTCTTCTGCCCCAGGTATCATACGGGGCAGCCCTGCATTACTTTACCGGATCCAAAAGCCATAATATCGCCGTCAGAAAAATCGGCGTGGATAAAGGTTATAAAATTAATGAATACGGTGTGTTCAAAGGCAAAAAACGCGTTGCCGGCAAGACCGAAAAAGAAGTATATAAGTCAGTAGATCTGCCCTATATCGAACCGGAACTAAGGGAAGACCGCGGAGAAATTCAGGCCGCCCGGAACAACAAATTACCTTCTCTTATCCAGCTGAAAAATATCCAGGGTGATCTGCACTGCCATACCAGAGAAACAGACGGCCACCACAGCCTGAAGGAAATGGCAGAAGCGGCAAAGAAAAAAGGATATAAATATCTGGCCGTTACAGAACATTCCCAGAAAGTTTCCATGGCTAAAGGGCTTAACAGGGAACGTCTGGCCGCGCAGATTGAAAAAATAGCTCAACTCAATGATGAACTTGAAGATTTTACCCTGCTCAAGGGAATTGAAGTTGATATCCTGGAAGACGGAAGCCTGGACCTTCCGGATGATATTCTGAAAAAACTGGATATCGTTGTCTGCTCCATTCATTACAACCGCAACCTGTCCAGAAAGAAACAGACCCGGCGCATCATCCGGGCCATGGATAATCCCTGTTTTAATATCCTGGGCCATCCCACCGGCCGTCTCATCAATGAGCGCCAGCCCTATGAAGTGGATATGGAAAAAATTATGAAAGCCGCTTCTGAACGAAACTGCCATCTGGAACTCAATGCTCATCCCGACAGGCTGGATTTATCAGACCGGTTCTGCAAAATGGCCAAAGAGATGAACGTCAAACTGGCTGTTTCCACGGACGCCCACAGCACTTCAGACCTTGATTTCATGCGCTTTGGCGTTGGTCAGGCCAGAAGAGGATGGCTGGAACCCAGGGACGTTATTAATACTTATTCTTTGAGAAAACTGAAAGAGAACCTCAAGAGATAAAAAAACAATGGACTATAAAAAAAATCCTCCTGAAAAATTTAAAGACCTGAGCAAAATAAGCAAAGAGGAAGCCCGTGATGAAGCCAGGGCTTTGCGCCAGGCCATCGATTACCATGATTACCTCTACTATGTAAAAAACCAGCCGGAAATTTCAGACGCTCTTTATGACAAATTGTTTCACCGCCTGGAAGAACTGGAGGATAAGTTTCCGGAGTTACAGACAAAAGATTCCCCAACCAAAAGAGTGGGGGGCAAGCCCCTGAGCTCTCTGGAAAAGGTGAACCACGCAGCCCCCATGCTCAGCCTGAACGCGTCCCTGGAACAGGACAAGGTCAAAAATTTCTTTGAATTTATTCATGAACGGGTGGACCGGAAAAAAGTGGCCTTTGTTCTGGAGCCGAAGTTTGATGGTTTTTCCGTGGAGCTTGTTTATGAAAAAGGAAAATTAAAATCAGGCTCAACCAGGGGAGACGGAGAAGTGGGGGAAGATATCACCCGAAACCTGAAAACTATCCGCAGCATTCCACTGCGCCTGCAAAAGTCAGAAAAAAGCTGTCCGGATTTTCTTTCAGTCCGCGGTGAAGTTTACATGCCCAGAAAAGGCTTTAACCAGCTTAACAAAAAAAGGATTCAGGAAGGCGCTGAACCCTTTGCCAACCCCCGCAACGCGGCAGCAGGAACCATGCGTCAGCTGGACCCGGGCAAAGTCGCGGATAAACCTCTGGATATCATCTTTTATGAAATCCTGTCCATGGAAAATAATATGCCGGATTCGCATAAGCAAACCCTGGAAATACTTCCCAGGTGGGGGCTTAAAACCGATCCCCATTACAAAAAAACTTCGTCGTTAAAGCAGATAGAAGATTATCACCAGGAAATGGCCCGAAAAAGAGATGAACTGGACAGTGAAATCGATGGTATAGTCATCAAACTGGACAGTTACGCCCAGAGGCAAACACTTGGGGTTCGCCACCGCAGTCCGCGCTGGGCCTTTGCCTGGAAATTTCCCCCCAGACAGGAGATCACCACTCTTGAGGATATTGTGGTCCAGGTAGGAAGAACCGGCATGCTTACTCCGGTAGCCCTGCTTAAGCCCGTTGATGTGGGGGGGGTGACCATAAGCAGGGCCACCCTGCATAATGAAGATGAAGTCAGAAAAAAAGATGTCCAGCCTGGAGATCAGGTACAAGTGGCCAGGGCCGGGGATGTCATTCCGGAAATAGTGCAGCGGGTGGGCAAACATGTACAGAAAAAAGGCAAAACCTTTTCCATGCCGGACAAATGTCCGGCATGCAGCGCTGATGTGTACAGGGAAGGAGCATACTATTTCTGTTCGGGCAAACTCACCTGCCCGGCCCAGATTATCGGCGGAATTATCCACTACGCTTCCAGGGAAGCCCTGAATATCACCGGACTGGGAGAAAAGACCGCCACAGCCCTGGTTGACAGAGAACTGGTCAAAAATATTTCTGATCTTTATCAACTGACCAGGGAAGATCTTCTGAAACTTGACGGCTTTGCCGGTAAGTCAGCTGATAAATTGCATCGGGCCATCCAGGACAGCAAAAACCCGGAACTGAAACGGTTTATCTACGCCCTGGGAATCCGCCACGTAGGCCAGAGAATGGCCATGATCCTGGCCAGGGAGTTTTCCAGCCTGGACAAGCTTAAAAACGCTGACAAACAGGAACTGAACAAAATTGCTGAAATCGGCCCGGAGATCGCCCAGAGCATATCCCAATTCTTCAGACAGCAAGAAAACCTGGATGTCCTGAAAAAACTTGAAAAGCTGGGAGTTAGAGTTCAGAAAAGCAAGACCGGAAACAAATCAGGGAAACTGGAAGGAAAAAACTTTGTCTTTACCGGCAGGCTGGAGGGTTACACCAGAAACCAGGCCCAGGATAAGGTGGAAGAGCTGGGAGGCCGGGCAACTTCCAGTGTCAGCAGTGAAACAGATTACGTGGTTGCCGGAGAAGATCC
>JBKHCI010000154.1:0-3581 GCA_046541915.1 Desulfonatronovibrio sp.
CAGTCTTCTTCCAGAACTCCATCCACAAACCAGAACCTGTGATTTAGCCAGCGCATTTCTGATATGTCAAGACGGGAAATGATTGCCCCGGCTTTGGGGTCTCTGGCGCCGAATACAAGGCCGGATATCCTGGCCTGGATTATGGCGCCCAGACACATGATGCATGGCTCCAGAGTGACTACCATGACCGTGCCGGGAATCCGGTAATTTTTAAGTATTCTCCCGGCCCGGCGCAGGGCCAGGATTTCAGCGTGTGCCGCGGGATCGTTTGAGCTTAAGCATTCATTATGTGCCCTTGCCAGGATTTTTTTGGAGCCGGCATCAACGATAAGCGCGCCCACTGGTGCTTCCCCTGAAGAAGCCGCTGCCCCAGCCTGATCCAGGGCCTCCCGCATAAGGCCAGGCCACACTGACCTATGAGGTGCCTGATTCACGCAGATGTCTGACCCCTCCGGCAATAAGTTCAATTCCAGGAGTGGATCTGGCTCCCCTGGTCCAGGCCGGGTGGTTGGTTTCGTGATTGAAAGCTTCGGGGTGCGGCATAAGACCCAATATCCGGCCGGTGGGATCGGTGAGGGCGGCAATGGCCAGGGGAGATCCATTGGGGTTTAATGGGTATTCCTGGGTTGGTTCTTTGGTTCTGGGATCGATATATTGCAGGGCAATGAGGTGTTCCTGTTCCAGCCGGTTCATAAGTTCATCGTTTATTATGACCAGCTTGCCTTCTCCGTGGCGTATGGGCAGATATATATCATCCATGCCTCTGGTGAATACACACGGTGAATCCGGCCTGGTTTTCAAGTGTACCCAGCGGTCTTCAAATCTGGCTGAGTCATTGTGGGTGAGACTTACCTGACGTTCAAAGGGTTTGCTCCCGGCTCCGGGAAGAAGGCCCAGCTTGACCAGAAGCTGGAAGCCGTTGCAGATACCCAGAATGATTTTTCCTGACTTGTAAAAATCCTCCAGTTGATCCATCAGCATGGCATTGTCTTTAGTCCTGGAATATCTCCAGCGCAGCGCGGCTGCCTGGGCCGCGCCCAGATCATCGCCGTCCAGAAATCCGCCGGGAAAGATAAGGAAATTATATTCACCAAGCCTGGTTTTGCCGGAGGTCAGATCCGAGAAAAAGCAGATGTCCACGTTATCCGCTCCGGCCAGTCTTGCCGCGTGGGCGGTTTCTCGTTCACAGTTTGTTCCGTATCCTGTTACCACAAGCGCGTTTATTTTAGTCATATTCTACCTAGGAAGAGTGTTTGAGTTCTTTGATATAGGGGGTTTCCCGCAGGAAGGCAGTGGCTTCATCCGCGGGCATGGGCCTGGCAAAATAATAGCCTTGAGCATAGCTGCAATTCAGAGCTCTGAGGCTGTACATCTGCTGGGGGGTTTCTATGCCCTCGGCTACGGCTTTCAGTTTCAGGCTTTGAGTCATGGCCAGGATAGCCTTGACCAGGGACATGCCGTTTTCAGTGGATAGCATGTTAACAAAAGAGCGGTCAATTTTCAAAGAATCAATGGGAAATCGCTGCAGATAATTAAGGGATGAATATCCTGTTCCAAAGTCATCCACTGAAATCTTAAAGCCCAGCTCCTTGATTTTTTCCAGAGACGCAATGGATTTTTCAGCATTGTCCATTACCACACTTTCCGTGAGTTCCAGATTTATATTGCGGTTGTTGACCCCTGCTTTGGCGAATATTTTTTCCAGAGTGTTGAGCAGTCCTTTGTCCCTGAACTGAACTCCGGAAAGGTTGATATTCATGGTTATGTCAAATCCGTTATCCTGCCATATCTTAAGCTGTCTGGCGGCAGACAGGAGAACCCATTCGCCTATGGGAATAATCAGTTCAGTTTCTTCGGCAATGGGAATAAAAACATTGGGGGGGACCAGGCCTTTGTCAGGATGTATCCAGCGGATCAAAGATTCAAAACCAGTGACCATACCGTTGTTGAGGTCGATGATAGGCTGATAATAAAGAACAAATTCTTCCTGGCTGATGGCTTTGCGCAGTTCTGTTTCCAGGGTCAGAAGCTCAGTGACCTGGGCATGCATGCGCGGGTCAAAGACAATATAGCTGCCGGGTCCGGTGGCTTTGGCCCTGTGCAGGGCAGTGTCGGCGTCGCGCAGGATCTGTTCAGGCTCGCTGTATTGTTCTGAACCCACTACTATGCCCATGGAACAGGAGGTAAATATTTCCTTGTCGTCTATTTTAAAGGGTTCAGCAAACTGATCTTTTATCCTTTCCGCCCTGAGAGCGGCCTCAGGAAGATCGGAAACCTCGATGAGCAGGGCGAAATCGTCGCCGCCAAAATGAGCTACAGTGTCTTTTTTGCGGATGTTGTGTTCTATTCTCTGAGCTACTATGCGGATGAGTTCATCTCCTTTTTTCAAGCCGAGAGAATCATTGACGATTTTAAACCTGTCCAGATCCAGGAATATGACCGCGAAAAAATACGCGAATTCTTCATGCTGAGTCTTAATAGCTTTTTTAAGGCGGTTGTTGAACAGTTCACTGTTGGGAAGACCGGTGAGGCTGCTGTAAAATGTTTTTTGTCTCAGCTGCTCTTCAACCTTTCTCTTTTCAGTCAGATCGAAAAGAGAAATCACAAAGGAGTTCCATTCCCGGACAGTGGCCATTTTGGCAAAAACAATAATGGTTGAGCCATCTTTTGTCAGGCCCATAAGCTCATATTCACTGGGTATGGAGTCCGGATCAAGGTGAAGCTTGTCAAAATAATCAGCCACCCTGGTCTGGTCATCAGGATGGATAAAATCTTTAAAGGTCATTTTGTTCTGGATTTCTTCTCTTGAGTAACCGCTAAGATCGCAGAATTCCTGATTAACCATGCTTATGATCCCGGACTGAGAATCAACGATGAACATGGCGCTCTTGCTGGCTTCAAAAATAGTCCGGTAGCGTTTTTCAGAGTCTTTTAGTTCCCTGGTTCTCTGCTGGACTTCGTTTTCCAGCTCCACAGTGTAGTTTTTTAATTTTCTGGCCTGACTGCGGATGGTCAGATGAGTGTTGATTCTGGAGATGAGTTCAGCCCGGTCAAAGGGTTTGCTGATAAAATCCACGCCTCCGGCTTCCAGTCCTTCGGCTTTGATTTTGGGGTCGTCAACAGCTGAAATGAATATTATGGGGATTTCTCTGGTCTGCTCCCGGGCCTTGAGTTTTTTGCAGACTTCGATCCCATCAATGCCTTCCATGACCAGGTCAAGCAGGATAAGATCGGTTTCCGAAGTCGCGGCTTCCAGTGCGCTGTATCCGTCCTCGGCTTCGATTACTTCAGCTGAGTCCTGGAGAAATCTTTTAAGCATGGACCGGTTTATAATTTCATCATCTACAACCAGAATCCGGGTTTTTTTTTCTTCCATGTTTTCACTCATAAGTCAGTAAAGTTAACCGGCTGCCCTAAATCTCCCAATTGCCGCGTCATTGCAAAAAGTTCAAACTCTTCTAAGTAACTTAAAATGTTTGTGCAATAAATTCAAAACATTACGGTTTTGCTATAGAGATTGCTTCGGTCGCTGCGCTCCCTCGCAATGACAGGTGTCGCGTAACCCCGTCTGTCATTGCGAG
>JBKHCI010000155.1:0-3563 GCA_046541915.1 Desulfonatronovibrio sp.
TTGCAACATAAAGAAAACCGGATTGGCTACAGGATTTAAAAACATGGTGAATAGACACCCATTTTTTTTTGCTTGAAAACAAATTCTGCGTTCTTGGCCAGACCCGGAAAACTCAGTCTTGAACTAATCTGCTCACTATATATTCCGCGTCCATGGGCAGGCCGTCGTATCTCAGGATATATCTGCTTTTCCCGGGCTTTATCTCTGCCTCGATCAGTCTGGCCATTTGAGCGGTGGCGTTGGATTCCACAAAAAATACCTCTGAAGCAGCCTTTAAATATTTTTCAAAATGCTGTTTTTCCAGAGGCCAGAGCTGAGAAAAATGCAGCACTCCGGTTCTGTCCCTGCCTGCTTTTTCCATGGCTTCAAGAGCCGGCCCCAAGGTGGAACCCCAGCACACCATAAGCTTTTCCGGCTTATCAGGCCCGACATAATCCGGCGCTTCAATTTCATCAATTAATACTTTCTCTTTTTGCAGCCTTTTATCCACCATCTGAATTCTAACACCGAGATCCTCGGTAATATGACCGTCCGGATAATGCTCATCACTGTCCAGAACCACCAGATATGGCCCCAGAGTTGGAACCAGCCGGGGAGAAACCCCGCTGGCGGTAATGGCGTATCTTTCATACTCTTGCGGCTCAGGGTATGAATCCAGGGGAACGGCTGTTTCCGGGGCTTTTGACAGATCAAACCTTTCCACCTTGCGGTAAGAATCAGCCAGATACTGATCCGTAAGAATAAATACAGGGCCCTGGGATTTTTCAGCCAGGTCAAAGGCCTTTATAGTCAGATAAAAACACTGCTCTGGGCTGCCCGGCGCGAAAACAGCTCTGGGGAACTCGCCGTGACCGGAATAAAGAACCAGGTTAAGATCAGCCTGCTCAGTCCTGGTAGGCAGCCCTGTTGCAGGTCCGGGCCGCTGTCCCACCACAATAACAATAGGAGTCTCGGTCATCCCGGCCAGACTCACTCCTTCGCACATCAGGGCAAAGCCGCCTCCTGAAGTGGCAACCATGGATTTTGCCCCGGCATAGGAAGCACCCACAGCCATGTTGATGGCTGCTATTTCATCTTCAGCCTGCTCCACCACGATATTAAGCCCTTTTCCCCTGGCATTCAGGGTCATGGGGATGCTGGTGGCCGGAGTCATGGGATAATACGAACAAAAGCTGACTCCCGCTGTCATGGCCCCCAGAACCACCGCGTCATTACCCGTAAGCATCAGTCCGGGCTCTTCCCGGGGAGAATCAAGCTCAAAACCGTGAATCTTTTTTTCGCCGGCAAAAGAATAAGCAGAATCCAGAACCTCAAGGTTCTGTTTAACCACCTCAGGTTTTTTCTTGCTGAAAATACTTTTTATGCAGCCTGCGGGGATTGACTTGTCCAGGCCAATGACCGCGCTTAAAAACCCCAGGCCGACCACATTTTCAAAAAGCGCACTGGGGGCCAGGTCCTTAAAGGGAATTTCCACATAACTGTGGCTGTGCAGATCAATATCCTTATCCTTGAGAATAAGACCATTTTTATTTAAGCTGGTCTCATGGATTTCCACGGTTTCCCGGTTCAAGGCAACCAGGATATCTATTGAGCCTTGCGGTCCCTGGACCTTATCCACCCCTGCCCGCACGCAGTAAGTATTATGTCCTCCCCGGATTCTGGACATATAGCTCTGAGTGACGTGGACATGATAGCCTGAGCGGACCAGGGCCTTGGTCAGAAGCTCCCCCACTGTAACCAGGCCTTGTCCGGCCTCCCCTCCAATCAAAATATTGAGCTCTTTGCGCATCAGCTCCTCCGGTGTTATGCTCCGTCCAGTCCGGCATGGTCCTGATCCATGGCCCATCCTTCAGGATCCTGGTAATAATAATTCAAGTCTTCCAGCAAAACAAAATGCCCTTTCTCTTCGGAGATCATATGTTTCAAAAAATCTCTTTCCAGGTCATTGCGGGCCTTTTCCAGGGCATCCTCATAAAACGCGACCAGGGCCAGTTCAAACTCTTTTCCGGTTTCCAGAGCCTTGACGCTTGACGGACAGGCCTTGTCGACTTCTGCTCTGGCGGCGATTTCCCGGAAAACACTTCTGGGATCATGCTGTTCCTCGTCCAGGGTACAGGCAGCTTCCACTCCCTCTCCTTTATCCAGGGCCTTTTCAATATCCCTTATCCTTTCAATGTGCATTTTCTCATCGTCTCTTAGCATGGTAAATACTTCTCTGCCAGGACCCTCATGGCATTCAGCCACAGCCTGCTCGTAAAATTTCCTGCCTTTTTCTTCCAGTTCTATAGCCTTGCATACCCATTGCCTGAAGCCTTCAGTATCCATAATTTCCTCCTTTAAGCTGTTTTCCTGTAATGACGGATTATTTGCCAAAAAATTCCTTGCGGAGCTCAAATTCATTTACAGCCTGCAGGTGATTAACATCCTTTTTCGCGGGAGTATTGTTTATGAGCCACTGGACCAGATCCATCCACAAAGAGGATATCTCCTCTGATGAAGGCATGGTCCCGGATGAGGCCAGTTCCAGAGTTACCACTGGAATATTGTTTTGAACGCCCGCAAAATTACCCAGGGTTCCGGGAAAATTGCCCAGCCGTCTTAGTCCCAGGCTGCCCAGGGCCGTGGGTGGAGGTCCGGGACCGTCAAAATCCACCAGGGCCAGAGGTGAATGGATTGAAATAATCGCGTCAGGCTTGAAGCTTCTGATGAGCCCTACCAGAAAAGTTGTTTCCGGCTCACTCATGGCCCTGGGTCCTGGATAATAGCGAGGATTCTCCCGGGTATACTCCTGCCACCTTTTGTATCCCACCTCTCTCCACATGGGGCCGGGAAAATTACGGTTGATGTCAACTCCCCCGGCATTGGTCCGGGTGGAATTATCCAGCAGAAGACCGTCCGGATTAAGAACCGGGACAAATACCCAGTGGAACAGGCCTGAATGATGGACATCAAGAATTTCCATCCATTTAAACACAATGCTCACCGAGGAATATTCATCACCATGGGTGCCGCCCACCACCAGAACCCGGCTCTGGGGCTGCCTGGATTCCAGGGGTGGATACTCTTTAACCAGTAAAGGGACCCGGTTACGGGAATAACTTTTGGGATCGATAAGCCCTGCGTCCACGCAGCCCTTAAAGCTAACACTGGCCAGTTTTGAGGAAATAGCCCGGCAGGTTTTCCTCACGGACAGTTCTTCTGCTGCCGTGTTTTTGGCTGCAATTCCCATATACAAAAACACACAGATCACTAACAGGAACGAGCGCACAATTGATATTAACATAGAGTAATGTTCCAGGCTTTGATTAAAAGAAAATGAAAAACTTTCTCAAGAAATAACAAGTTATCTTATAAAGGCATTATTATCTAAAGAGGAAGTCGTCAATTATTTTCCCGGAAGCCAGTTACTGTTCAAGGCAGTTCCCGGTTATGGCGAGCAGTTACAAAATTTTATATAATCTGGTTCTTGAATCTTGAAACCGCCTCTTGCCAAGAATTTATTTGACCATTACCTTTTCACTTGAATCCGTGAAATTGGTATTTTGAACTTATTGCTTATGCAG
>JBKHCI010000039.1:0-15331 GCA_046541915.1 Desulfonatronovibrio sp.
CCGGCATCACCTCCTGAAAAAACCCCAACCTCTGAAGAACGCCTGGCTCAGGAGCTGGCTGCACTTAAAAAAGATGTTGAAGAATCAAACCAGAGACAGGCTCCCAAAGAAAAGGCCGGCCTGCTTGAAGTTTACGCGGCAATAGCCAAAGAACACATTAGAAAAAACTGGAGATTTGCCAGGATAGGCGGCACAGGTAATCTGGTTGTCAGGGTGGAGGTAAAAATCGATTCCACCGGGAGAATAACCAGTGCCAGGATCCTCAAGACCTCCGGCCGGGAAGAGTTTGACCACTCCGCCCTGAGAGCCGTGGAAGACACGGGAAAGCTTCCCGAGCCTCCTTCATCTAAAATCCGGACCCTGATTATTGACTTTAATCTCAATGATCTGGCGTAAGGCTGAGTGTTTTACTTGAATCCGTGAAGTTGGTATTTTGAACTTATTGCTTATGCAGGTTCCGGAATTTGACAAAAGGGCCGCAAACTGTCTGAGCGACTTAGGCGGACTTAATCAAAATCCTTTAACCATCTGAGTTGATTTAGAAAATAAATAAGTTTCTCCAGCAAAACCTAATCGCTGGCAAGGCCGGGATTTTGATTTAGACCGCCTGGAAGTGAGTTTTTGCGGCCCTTTTGTCAAATTCCGGAGCCTGCTTTCACGGATTGAGGGTTTAACAGGGTGTTGAATCAATACATAAATCATTTTAAATACACAGGGAGCTTAATCCCTGAAATCAAAGAAAAAGGCAATATGAAATATCTCTGCAAATTATTTTCAAGTTTTCTCGTTCTGTCTATTCTCGCCGGACTGATCATACAACCTGCCCAGGCCCAGGAAAGCCTGCAGATTGACATCTTCGGGCCGGGTCAGGATCAGATCAACATCTTTATTGCTTCAGCCATCCCGTCAGGAGAGGAGCCTTTTGTCCAGGATGAATATCCAGAGGAAATCCAAAGTCTTATGCAGCAGAATCTGTCCCTGCTTCCTTTTCTCAGCCGTACCCGTGACGAGGAAATACTCGGAGGGGCCGAAGTAAAAGGAATTCGGGGATCTGACATTGATTTCCGTAAATTCAATCTTTCAAAGGTGGATATGCTTATAACCATTGGAGTGGATCAGCAGGCCGGCCTTCCCGGCGCGGTTGAGATAAGAGCCTTTGAAGTCTATGCCCAGCGCATGGTCCTGGGCAAAGCTTATACCCTGCACAGTCCGGATCAGATTCCCAGGATGGTCCGGCGCTTCTGCGCTGATCTCATGGAATATCTCACCGGGCAGGGCGATTTTTTCCGGTCAGTTCTTGCTTTTGAACGTAAACTAGGTTCAGATAAAGAAATCTGGGCCGTAACTCCCCTGGGCTCAGACCTTAAACAACTGACCAGCCTCGGCGCCATTGCCATGAGTCCAGACTGGTCGCTGGAAGGAGACCAGATCACCTTTACCCTGGTTAAAGATAATGAACATTTCCTGGGGATCCTGAACAAAGACGACCTAAGCGTTAATACCTATAATTTGCCCGGGAATACGATTATTTCCCCCACCTTCTCTCCCAACGGACATATAGCTGTAAGCCTTGACCCCATGGGCAAACCTGATATCTACTGGCTGAATTCTGATTTCAGCCTGGACAGCCCGGTTGTGGAACACTGGGCAATTGACGTTTCTCCGAGCTTTGACAAAAAAGGTCAGAAAATGGCCTTTACTTCAGCCAGGCTTGGAAATCCCCACATCTTTGTACTGGATCTTGATTCCAAACAGATCCAGCGCGTTTCTTATGAGGGAAAATACAATACCAATCCATCCATCAGCCCGGATGGCAGATACGTTGCCTTTTCCAGACAGACTCCTGACGGGCATCGGATATTTCTGTTTGATCTTGAAACAGAAAGAGAAAAACAGATCAGTTTTGGTCCAGGCAACGACGAAGACCCGGCTTTTGCCCCGGACGGGTATTTTATTGCTTTTTCTTCAAACCGGAGTGACCAGTACAATATTTATCTGACCACGCGCAACGGCGACGATCCAGTGCTTATTCCCACCGGAAAAGGGCACGCTACCGCCCCTGCATGGGGAATGGATAAAGATCTCTGAAAACATCTTGCAAATTGAGATATATTCCAACATTATGCGGACACAAAAATGCTGAACACTTTTTACCTTTTCCAACAGGAGGATATTATGAACAAGAAGACATTGGCCATCCTGCTCATCCTGGCTATGAGCTTAATCATCAGCCTTGGCTGTGCCAAAAAAGAAGTTACCCGGCCGGACACCCGCCAGGAAATAAGTGCGGAAGAAAAGGCCAGACTTGCGGAGCAGGAAAGAAAAAAGGCAATGCAGGAGCAGGCTCTTGAAGAACAAAGGCTCCAGGAAGAACGCATGGCCAGGGAAAAAGATCAGCAGGAAAAAAGAATACAGGAAGTGGTCGATGAAATACTGGCTACCAGAATCCATTTTGATTTTGATTCCTACGAGTTAAAACCACAGGCCAGATCAGCTCTGCAGGAGATTTCAGGATACATGAAAAGGTTCAAAGATCTGCGTCTGGTAATCGAAGGGCATTGCGATGAACGCGGTACTGCCGAGTATAACCTGGCCCTGGGAGAAAGGCGGGCCAGGGCTGCGTATGAATTCCTCATCCTTCTGGGAGTGGATTCAGACCGGATACAGATAATCAGCTATGGTGAGGAACGTCCCCTTGACCCCGAATCAAACGAGGCAGCCTGGGCTGAAAACCGCCGGGCCGAGTTTAAGATACTGGAATAAAATCACCCGGGGAGCCAGGTGCAGTACTGCATGCAACTGGCTCCTACAAAAAGCTTGCTGCCCTGAAAAGTCCAGGCCGTCACCCCGCAAGCAAACTGGCAATCCTGCCTTTAATCAATCCTGACCTGCTGTAAACAGGCCCTCCATCCTGGGCAAATTAATCTTGGGACACGAACTCAAGAGGTGGCAGGAATCACAACCCTGTCTATAAGGATAATATGTCAGGGTGGAATACTTATAGTTAAGCGCTCCTTCATCAAACAATTCAAGGCCAATTTTGGACAGAGACTTTTTAAGGACCTTGCCGGGCCTGGGAACCGGAGCACACTGATTCCGGCTGATTTCCGGCATCAATTCCCTTAAGATACCCACAATCATGGCCTGGACCAGGGCCTGCAGCTTAAACCCCCTGGAAGGCGACTCCTCCCAGATGACATCGATTTCCTCTTCGACTTCCTGCTGCATGTAAATTGCCAGGTATCCCTTTTTTCTCCCCAGAAAATAAATCTTCAGATAAGGACGCCATTTTTGCCATAATTCCAGCAATTCAACGATTTCCCTGCCTTCCAGATCTCTAAGCTGAGCCAGTCCCATAAAAGTTTCCATATCAAAAGGGCTGTGAACATCCAGTTCTTTTGCCGGCAAAATTTTCAATTTATTCTCCTTGTACTTGAATCCATGAAGTCGGTATTTTCGGACTTATTGCCTATGCATGTTTCAGGGTTTGACTAAAGGACCGCAAACTGTCTGAGCGACACAGGCGGACTTAATCAAAATCCTTTAACCATCTGAGTTGACTAAAAAAATAAACAAGTTTCTCCAGCAAAACCTTATCACGGGCAAGACCTTGATTTTGATTTAGACCGCTTTGAAGCGAGTTTTTGCGGACTTATTGACAAATCCAGGAACCTGCTTTCACGGATTCAGGCTTGTGCTTGGACCTGTAATTTATTGCGGTTAGCCGTTTTTTTTATACCGTCTTCATCCCCGGCCTTCAAGATGAATATTTATATTATTATTTCAATATGTTACATTGCTCTTGCTCTAAGCCGTGAAATTATACTATAGACAGGCACAATTTTGCTGGGCGCAAGAACTGATTTTTAAAACATGGTGCATTATTACCATTAAAAAATCATTTTCACGCAGCCTCTTTGCGCCGGCTTATTGTTCCGCCTTATTCTCCAAAATTTTTTCAGGGGATCACATATGAAAAGATTCAATCAGAGCTTAACAGATGAGCTCAAAGGTATAGATAAAAAAATCGCTTCCCTGATCAACCAGAGATCAAGGGTTATGTGCAAGGTTTCTCAGATAAGACAGCATAAAAGCGAAAGCCTGGCCGATGTGAAACTGGAAAAGGAACTCTGGCTTGTATGGAAAGAGGAACTTAAAAAATCAAATCAGAGCCTGGTTCGCCAGCTTTATACCCTGCTTAACAGTCTGGGTTATTCCCTGGCTGAAAAATCTTCTTCAGATAAACCTTTTTGCCTCTACCCCCCGACAACTCCCATAAACCTGGATATTTCCGCGCCCCGGTGCATCCATCAATCACAATACCATGCTTACCTGTGCGCCTTAAGTCCTGAGAAGCAGGAAATTCCCAATTTTTTGATCAACGACAATATCATTGAGATTATCAAGCTGGCCAATCAGTGCGGAGCAAAACTCTCCTGGAGTGAAAACATTCTCACCGGCCAGGGCACTCCCAGACCGGTCATGGATGGACAAAACCTGTTTATTAATCACAGTCTTTTCAATTTTTATCTTTTTCTATGTCTTGGACTGGGCTCAGCCAACCGGGTCAAATTCAACAGTTCCTCACTCCTGAAGGCGGTAAGCCTGAAACAAATTCAGGATTTCCTGCCTCAGCTCGGAGCCAGGCTGTATTCCATTGAACCGTTAAGCTATTCGTTACCGGCCAGGCTCGAGGCCAGCGGGCAGCTCCCTTCGGAAATATATCTGCCGGACAATTTTGACCCCATGTTTGTCAAGGCCCTGGTTCTGTCCGCTCCAACTTATGAAAAAAGTATTGCCATAAAATACCAGGGACTGGGCCATCAGAGCTTTGCCGATATTTTTGCCATAATGAAAGATACCGGAATAAAAATGGAGGTGGAACAAGGTCAGGTTGTCATCCATCCCTCAAAGCCCTGCATTTCCTCATCCGAGATACCTGTTGATCCGGTGCTCTCCGGCTTTTTACTGGCAATGGCCGGGCTTGGTCATGGAAAGATCACTCTTACAGGGATCTGGCCCCGGAAATCAGAAACAGGAAAACGCGTTGTTGAACTTCTCAAACAATGCGGCATCCACGTTAATATAGGCCAGAAAAGCATCACAGCCGCCCCTGGGGAAGGCACTGCCAATCCTTTTTTTGACTTTTCTGAAACGCCCGACCTGGTTCCGCTGGCTTTTCCACTGGCACTTGGAACATGCAGGGCCGAACAAATCGATTTCATGCTCTCTCCTGAGCTTGAAAACTACGACATCATAACCCGCATATTAAACCATATAGGCTATAATTTTTCAGCTCACTCCAAAGGCATAAAGATTTCTTCCAATCAGATGACACCAGATAAAAATACTCCGTGGAACAGTCCCCATGCGTTCTGGACTCTGGGATATAGCCTGCTGTCATTCAGGCATAAAGGAATCTGCCTGGCCAATCCAGGCAACATTACTTCTCTTTGGCCCGGCTTTTGGAAAATTTTTACCAATTTATCTGAAAAAAAATCAGAATCCAACGATCTGAAAGGAGATATACATGCAAAACCAGCCAGGAAAAGAATCCGTCTCTGAACAAGTTGCCAGGCTGACCAGAGAAAGGGAAGAGTTGCGGGACAGAAAAAAAAAATGTCTGGAAAAAGCTAAAGAACTTATGGCCAGTGAGGATCCCCAAAAAGGGATCTTCCATCATCAGGAAATATTCGCTCTTAAGCAGGACAGCCTGCGTCTGGAGGTTGAGGCTGAATTCTGCCGCAAAAAAATAAACCGTCTCAACCTTGGCTATGAACAGTAAAACATTGACTGCTTCATAGCAACCTGCTCGACTTGTTTCTCATCAGCCGCAAAATCCAAGGCCGGCCTTAGATTCATGTTTCGCCATTGATACGATGTTTGACCGTCGCAGGTTCCGTTGGACAAACCATGCATATTAAGAACTGTTGATCTTTTGCAACATCTTTTAGACCGTCAAATGCGGCATAAAAGGCCAACTAATGGTTTGTCTTACGGAAGCGCGACAGGGAGTTCGTATCAACAGAAACATGAATCCAGGGCCGGCCGGAAACTTATGCTAAATAGCTCAAAAATTTACTGCTTTACATAATCAGGAGGATAAGTGAATCTGAATCTTACCCAGAAAATCATACAAAAACACCTTGCCTGCGGAAAAATGACTGCCGGGGAGGAAATTGGTTTAATAATTGACCAGACCCTGACCCAGGATGCGACCGGGACAATGGCCTGTCTCCAATGGGAAGCCATGGGCCTGCCCAGGGTAAAAACCGAGCTTTCTGTAAGCTATGTAGATCATAACACCTTGCAGATGGGTTTTAAAAACGCTGATGACCATAAATACCTGAGAAGCGTGGCTGCTAAATACGGGATTGTGTTTTCTCCGCCGGGCACCGGGATCTGCCATCAACTGCACCTGGAAAACTTTGCAGCCCCGGGCAAAACTCTTATAGGGTCGGACAGCCATACTCCCACAGCCGGCGGTATCGGCTCCCTGGCCATGGGTGCCGGAGGACTTTCTGTGGCCCTGGCCATGGCAGGCGAGCCTTACGTTTTGAATATGCCCAGAATCGTCCGCGTTTTCCTCACCGGCAAACTTACCGGACATGCCGGGGCCAAGGATGTTATTCTTCATATCCTGCAGCGGTTAAGCGTAAAGGGCGGTACAGGCAAAGTAATGGAATACACAGGTCCCGGTCTTGAAGATTTGTCCGTGCCTGAACGGGCTACCATTGCCAATATGGGAGCGGAACTGGGCGCCACCACATCAATTTTTCCTTCAGACCATGTCACCAGGAACTTTCTGAGGATCATGGGAAGGGAGCAGGATTTTGTGGAAATCAGCCCGGATGACGGTGCAGCTTATGACGAGGAACTGGCTGTTGATCTCAGGGAAATTGTTCCCATGGCAGCCCGGCCGCATATGCCTGATCTGGTGGTCAAAGTCAGCGAACTGGCAGGACTTAAGGTGGACCAGACAGCCATTGGTTCCTGCACCAATTCATCGTATTCCGACCTGAAAATTACTTCCAGGATCTTAAAAGGCAGAAAGATTCATCCGGAAACCGACCTGCTTATATCTCCCGGTTCCAAACAGGTCTTGAAAATGATAACCAGAGAAAGCCTGCTTGGCGATATCCTGGACAGCGGAGCCAGGCTCCTGGAGTGCGCGTGCGGCCCGTGTATCGGCATGGGAGGGTCTCCTGTTTCCAAAGGTGTAAGCGTCCGTACTTTTAACCGCAATTTTGAAGGCAGGAGCGGAACCCAGGACGCGGGAGTTTATCTGGTCAGTCCGGTTACTGCCGCGCACTGCGCCCTTTGCGGTGAATTTACCGACCCCGGGACCTGGGGACAGCCGCTTCCCCGGCCAGGGCTTCCTGAAAATGTCCCCTCCATCCGGGATCTTTTTGTCTTTCCTGAGCAGGCCCGGGAGGCTGAAATATACCGGGGGCCCAATATCGTCCCCTTACCGCGCTTCGCACCCATGCCTGAAAAATTGAACCTGCCCGTTGTCATCAAATGCGGGGACAATATCTCCACTGATCATATCCTGCCTGGCGGCCCTGAAATAACCGCCCTGCGCTCCAATATTCCAGCCATAAGCGAACACATATTCTCCAGGGTTGATCCCGGTTTTGTCGCCAGGATTAAAAAAGCCGGACAGGGCATTATTCTGGGCGGTGAGAATTACGGACAGGGATCCAGCCGTGAACACGCGGCCCTGGGGCCAAGGTTTCTGGGAATACGCGTTGTCCTGGTCAAATCATTTGCAAGGATTCACAGAAGCAACCTGGTCAATTTCGGCATTCTGCCTCTGACACTGGCCAGACCAACTGATTACGATATCCTGGAACAGGAACAGTTTCTGACCCTGGAAACATCTTCTGTCCTTCCAGGCCGCAACTGCCATATGCACACCCAGTCAGGTCAGAACATTGAAGTTAAAAACGATTTGACGGCTGAAGAACTGGCCATTATTAATGCAGGCGGTCTTTTAAACTTTGTAAAAAACAAAACCAGTTGACCGGAATTGCTTTTTCCATCATCCATGATTGAGAATTCGACCTTCAGCCACAATTTTTTTACGGCAAACATTACTTAGCCGGAAATGAGAGAGGATAAACATGTTAGATGTACTTAGACAGAATGCCAGTTCCTGGATCGTAAAAGTCCTTTTCGCGGTCATCGTGGTAGTATTTGTGTTTTGGGGAGTTGGCAGCTTTACCAACGAACAGGAAGGCGTGCTGGCAACTGTTGATGACAAGCCTATTATGATCAATGACTATGTTAGGGCCTATGAAAATACTGTCCAGTCTTTACGGCGTCAGAACCCGGACATCACTTCAGAAGACCTGCGAAACATGCAGATCAAACAGCAGATTTTCAACCAGCTGCTTGATTCCCGGTTGCTGCTCCAAAAGGCGGGAGAAATGGGGATAACCATACCCGCAGGAGAACTTCAGAAAGAAATCACCAGCATCCCTGCATTCTTGAATGAAGAAGATAAGTTTGATCCTGGATTGTACCAGGGAGTACTCAGAGCCAATCAGTTGACTCCTGCGGAATTTGAAAAAGATTTTCAGCAGGACCTGCTGATGCGGAAAATGGAAGAATACCTCTCCCTGCCCGCAATGCCCAGTGAACAGGAAGTTGCAGATTTCTATAATTATTTTCAGTCCCAGGTCAAAGTTGATTACCTTATGACCTCCTGGGAAGACTTTGCAGACGAAATCAGTCCGTCCGAGGAAGAAATACTGAACTATTACGAGGAAAATAAGTCCAGTTTCATGGTTCCTGAAAAAATCAAAATCAGCTACATCAAGCTTACCCCCAGGGCCCTGGCTCCTTTGCAGGATGTTTCCTCGGAAGAAATTGAACAGTACTACCAGGCTAATGAGAGCGATTTTGTTCAGGAGGAGAGACTTTCAGCCAGACATATCCTCATCAGTGTTGATGAGAACGCTTCTGAAGAAGAAGCAGAACAGGCCAGGCAAAAAATAACTGAAATCAAGGCCCAGCTGGATAACGGAAAAGACTTTGCCGAGCTGGCCCGGGAGTATTCTCAGGGCCCCAGTGCCGACCAGGGCGGAGACCTGGGCACTTTTGGCCGCGGCCAGATGGTCCCTGAATTTGAAGAAGCTGCCTTTGCCATGGAGCCAGGAGAAATCAGCGACCCGGTCAGGACACAGTTTGGATGGCATCTGATAAAGATTGAGGAACATATCCCCGCCAGAACCAAAGGACTTGATGAAGTCCGGGCCCGCATCCGCATGGAAGTGGGTGAAGAAAAGGCCATGGATCAACTGGCAGATATAATGGATGACGTGATTGAAGTGATTATTACTGGTGGAGATTTGAACACCGCCGCGGAAAGATTGGATCTTGAGATCCGGGAAACAGATTTCTTTTCCAGGGAAAACGGACCAGAAGACCTGTCCTTGCCCGAGACAGCCCTGAACAAGCTGTTCAACATGGCTGTAACCGAAATTACTGAAACACCCATCATGATTGAAAATGGATATATTTTTGCCCAGAAAACTGATGCCAGGGAAGAAACAGTTAAAGATGTGGAAGAAGTTAGAGGTGAAATTCAGGAAGCTATTATCCGCGCCCAGGCAATGGACATGGCCAGGGAAGAGGCTGAAGAGCACCTGGACAGGGTCCTTGCTTCCACAGAAACTCCGGAAGATATTGAGGCAATGCTTGAAACCAGCCGGTCATTCGGCAGGCAGGGGTCTATACCGGACCTGGGCATGTCTTCTGATCTTGCCGCCAGCGCCTTTGCTGCTGACCAGGGAGCCTGGCTTGATGAAGTATACAGAATCGACAACGGTTTTGTGGTAGCCAGGGTTGCCGAACATATCCGTCCTTCAGAAGATGAGTTTGAGCAGGACAAGGATCAATGGATGGAATCATACGCAGACATGCAGAAACAGCAGGCATTCCAATCGTTTGTACACATGCTGCGCAATGAGGCCAAAATCAGGGTTATCCGCCCCGATATTATAGAAAATTAACAACTTACCCCTGATATCCTGTTGCAATAAACAGGAGGTAGAGAAGACTAGAGAACATAGAGTTAAGAAAAGATTATGCTGATTTTAATCTATCTGACTCTGTGTTCTCTGTGAACTCTGTGGTGAGTATTGGGTTGCGGGCCTGCCCTGCACTGGCAAATATTATTTTTACGCTTAATACCAGCTTCTTTCCAGACAGAGCACCAGATCTTCAATCCGGTCAAACTTCAACTGTCCTGGCCTGGGAGGACGTTTAACCATAATTGTTTTGACATCAAGTTTTGCCGCGGCAGCAAGTTTGGAGGGCACTCCACCTTGTTCGCCGCTGTCCTTGGTAATCAATACCCCGGCCTGAACACTTTGCAGATGATGGATATTCTGCCCGGTACTGAAAGGTCCTCTGGCCTGAATAACCTGCTCCTGTTTCAGGCCCGCTTTCAAACACCCCTCTAGAAATTCAGGTCCCGGAAGCACCCTGGCAAACAGAAGCTTCCTCTTTTCTCCGGCCCTGTCTGTGTATAACGAGATGTTATTGGAACCAATGCTTAAGAATATGTTTTTATCTTCTCTTAGGGCCAGTTCTGCCGCGTGCGGGTGATCCCCGGCCCATAAAACTCCTGGCGTCTCCGGATCAAGGCCCGGGCGATCATAGACCAGAAAGGGAAGCCCGAGACTTTGGGCGGCATCAAAGGCGTTTGAGGATATTTCCCGGGCAAAGGGATGGGTGCAGTCAATGATCACGGAAACATGTTCTTTCCTGACCAGAGCTTTCAAGCCTGCCTCATCAAGCCTGCCCCGCCTGAACAATGCCCCTGGAAGAGACGGCTCATCCAGAGGAACATCAGTAGCCCGGCTTACCAGCACCGGGAACCCCTTTTCAGAAAGAATGGCAGCAAGTCTTATGGATTCGGAGATACCTCCGAGGATAAGTATCTTTCCGGTTTTCATCTGTTGCTATGTTTTTTCAAAATATCCTCTGGACGTGACCATCCAGGGTCCGGCCTTTTTTGTTCTGGAGTTGCCGATGATGACCACAGTGCGCATATCCATTTCCGTTTCAAGCATATGCCCGAGATCGGTGAGGATTATGGACTGATCCGGCTGGGAGGCGCTGCGCGCTATCCCTACCAGGGTCTGGCCGGATCTGTGATTCATAAATATCTGGGCGGTTCTTGTGATCTGGAAGGTCCTTTTTCGGCTTTTGGGATTATACAGAACCGTGACCATATCCGCCCCGGCCAGGGCTTCAAGCCTTTTTTCAATCTCCTCCCAGTCCACCAGCAGGTCGGACAGACTGACGCAGGCAAAATCCAGCATAAGCGGAGCACCCAGCTCAGCTGCACCGGCCTGGGCCGCGCTTACTCCAGGGACTATCTCTATATCCAGACTCACCTGCATATCCTGAATCATCTCCAGAGCCAGCCCGGCCATGCCGTAGATCCCGGCATCTCCGGAAGAAATCAGACTGACCCTGGCACCTCCAAGAGCGGCTTCTACGGCCTTTTGGCAACGCTGGCGCTCCCTGGTCATACCGGACGAGATAATTTCTTTGCCAGGCAAAAGATCCTCGACAAACTCAATATACCGGTCATACCCGGCCACCACGTCTGATGCTCTTATGGTCCTTTCAGCCCTGATGGTCCGGTCCAGGGGATTGCCAGGTCCTATGCCCACTACAAAGAGTTTTCCCTGGCTATGGCTATGGTCACACTCGCGCATACTGTTTTTCCTAAGATAAGTTTGGGGTTACTGGCGCATAAGAGGGCGCATGGTTCAGCCACTCCCGGCAGGCCTACCTGGTCCATGACAAATTGGGATTCAGCAGTTTTCAGGGGAATGTTTCTGATCACGGAAGAGGAGAGAAAATAAAGAGGAATGCCCAGCCTGTCCGCGGCCTTAATCAGGCCTTCTTCTGACTTTTTAATATCCGCGCTGGCCAGCAGACGGACCCGGTGTAATTCAATACCGGCTTTTTCCAGGCAGAAACGCAGGGCAGAAATAATATCCTTGGCCTGTGCCCCTTTCCTGCATCCAATACCCACTACAATGTCTTTTTCAGCCTGGGTGGAAGTAGTGATTACAGGCTGGCAACCCAGAATATTGGCAGTCTGCATGGCCAGGTCATTGGCGCCTCCTTCATGGCCGGACAAAAGGCTTACCGCCCACCTGCAGCCGACATCCACCACTACTACGGCAGGATCAGTCAGCTTGTGCCTCACAAGGTCAGCAACAGCCCGCACAGCAACTCCCACCGGAAGGATATAGACAATCTTAGTATGCCTGGCAAACAATTCCGCAGTCAGATCCATGATCCGGTCAAAAAGCACTGCCTCCTGCTGCGGGCCCGCATCCCTATGCACATATATCACTCCGCTGGTTTCCCTGGCCAGTTTCCTGGCAATGACCATCCCCCTGGAAGACAAGGTAACCAGAGCCGGCAAATGATTATGACCTGCCAATGACTTCTCCTTTGAGATCAGTAAGCGCCACGTGAATACTGCAGCCTGGAAAAACCCTGGGCTTAACCGCTATTTTTACTTTTTCAGCCAGGAAAGGACCAAGGACTGATTTTTCACGGGCGTTCATGGCCTGGATCCCTTGCTCAACTGTATTTAACCCCGGAATGTCCCAGTTCAGACATTTCCTGGCAGCCTTTTCAAATACAGGCACTGCTGATGCGGACTTTTTACTGTGAGTCTGGAAATATCCGCTTAAAAACTTGAGCAGTTTGCCTGGATGCCCCACAATAACCAGATCCATGACTTGCAAATCACAACATTTTTTCAGGGCAAATCCCCATTCATTGCTGACCTCGACAATATCTTTCTCACAAAAACCAAGTCCAAGAGCGGCCTTGAAGCCGATGCGTCCTGGAACCAGGACAGGCCTTGAACTGCCTGACTCAAGGACGATTTTCAGATTCAGAAAAATGGTTTCCTTGATAGCCTCAACAGAGAAAGGCCGGACTATACCGGATGTGCCCAGGATGGAAATACCGCCCACAATGCCCAGGCGCTGGTTAAAAGTCCTTGCCGCAATGCTTTCACCGTCCGGCACAAAGATTTCCACGTCCACTGCCCTGTCTGTCACCGCGGCAACGCTTGCCCGGATCATTTCCAGAGGCACGGGATTAATGGCTGGGTTTCCCGGAGCAACCGCAAGGCCGGGCCTGGTCACCCGGCCAACGCCTTTTCCTCCGGTGATTGTGATGCCCTGATCCGCATATTTTATCCTGGCCCCGATAAGCAGACCGTGGGTCTCGTCAGGATCATCTCCCCCGTCCTTGCAGACCATTGCCTGAGCCAGGCCTTTTTCAACCTGTTTTTCCGCAATGCGGACTTTAACGGTTTTCCCGGCAGGAAGCTTTACCTCTACTTCATCACCAGGATCCCTGCCAAGCAGAAGCATTGCAGCGGCCCTGGCTGCGGCAGCCGCGCAGGTCCCCGTGCTGATCCCGGTTCTAAGGTTTCCTGATTTATGCATCCTGCGTATAACCGATAATCCTCAATCCCACTTCCTGCGTCCCACATGGACTATAACACAGGCCAGGTAACCCGGATCATCCTTAAGGGCTGTTTCAAGATCAGAATAAAGTTTTTCCTTGCCCGGCATTTCCGCGTTGAATACTGCCCTGGCCTTTTTTTCCAGACCTTTTCCGCGCAGAAGATCAAAAAGAGGAGCCAGGTTTTTGCCGACTTTGTACAAGACCAGGGTTTCGCAACTATTCAGTGCTTTTTCAATTTCAGCCAAATCCCTGCCAGGCATAAGCAACATCCGGTCTTCCTGGGTAACCAGTGGATTTGAAAATTTTGCGGCTGAGGCCTGAAAGGCGCTCACTCCGGGAATGACATGGATTTTATGCGCTCCCAGCCTCTGTTCCAGCAGGGGCAATACATAGGCGCAGGTGCTGTAGATATGCGGATCGCCCAGGGTGACCTGACTTACAGTCCTTCCCTGCAGACAATAACCGGATATGAGCTGGGCCGCCCTGGTCCAGGCATCTCTGATCTCATCTTCACTGCGGCTCATGGGATATACATGTTCAATAATTTCCTGGTCTGAGATAAAGTCTCTGATAATCTCCAGAGCAAGGCTGCCTTTGGTTGAGGCTGACCTGGGGCAGATGATCACCCCGGAATTTTTTATCACCTCCACTGCCCGCAGGGTCAGCAGGTCAGCCACACCCGGCCCAGCCCCCACCGCATAAAAATGGCCCTTTTGAATTTGAAAAGCTTGATTGTTCATTGTTGCTGTATATTCCTGTCCTTGCCGGTAATTCACGGCCTGTTCCGGTCTGATATGTCAACAGCGTGCTGAAAAAGTCCTTATCAGGCAGCCTGTTAAAGCCGCATCAGCGCGTTGACTACTGCCCCGGCCACTGGACTGCCGCCCTTGGGTCCTACGTTTGAGATATGTATAATTCCGCTTTTCATCAATGCCTCCTTAGCCTGGGCCGCCCCTACAAACCCCACAGGAACTCCCACAATCAGGGCAGGAACAATGCCTTTGTGTTCTGCCAGATCCAGGACTTTCCAGAGCGCGGTTGGAGCATTGCCTATGATCACCATAGAATCTTCAAGACGATCAGCCAGAAGTTCCATCCCGGCCGCGGACCTGGTTGTACCCTGCCTGATGGCTTCCCGGTCCGCGCCAGGCTGATCAATAGCGCAAAGGACGTTGTCACATCCACTTAAAGCGCTGCGAACCATGTTCACGTCGCAAATCACCTGCTTCCCGGCCTGCAGACAATCAAGGCCAGCCCTTATGGCCTCGGGGTGAAACCTGAGGCTCCTGCCAAGAGAAAAATCCGCGCTGGCATGCACCACTCTGGCTGCGACACTTTTCTGATCCTGGTCTAACTCAGTCCCCAGCATCTCATGGATAAAATCAAGGCTTGATTTCTCAATATCCGGCCCTGCAAAATATTTATAATGAGTGCTGTGTTCCCAGATCCGCTCATAAACAATTTCCGGCATCAAAGCTTCATGCTCCAGAGAACCAAGAATCCTGAATTCAATCTCTGGATATTTTTCTTCAAGATCCTGAACCATGGACGGGATATCTTTGCGGACATGATTGCCATCAAAAAGAAAATAAGGAAAAATCACAAGCGAGGTACAGCCTTCAGCAGCCAGCCCAGCTACTGCTTCTCCCAGATCCGGACTGCCAAGGGAAAAAAACGCGGGAACAACCTCATCCCCTATTCTCTTTCCAAGCACATCCACCATACGCAGAAACGCCTTTCCCGCGTCCTTGTTCCTGCTCCCGTGGGCCAGGATTATTATTCCCTGTTTCTTCATACTATTGCCGCT
>JBKHCI010000040.1:0-15193 GCA_046541915.1 Desulfonatronovibrio sp.
AATACTATGTCCCAGAACCTTACAGACAAGGTCAGGAGTTTTTTTCTGGCCAAATCAGTCAGCGAGAACACGCGTCTTTCCAGTGATTTTGATCTTCTGGAAATGCCGGTGGAGGCTGTGCTGGCTTACTGGCTGTCCATAAAAAAGGTGCTGGAGACTAAAGGTCAGGCTTTTTTGAGGGAGGAAAGACAAAATACCAGTGAACCTTATGTATCTCATTTGCTGGGTCTTTTGCAGTCCTCCCTTTCATCTGACAGGATGGAAAGGTTTGGATTGATTAAGAAGCAGGCTATTCTGCGGGATTTTCAGCGCAAATTCATCCTTATGTCCATATCTCTTCTGGGCATGTCCACAAATGAAAATCCGCAGAAAGTTTTGCTGCGCATTATTTCCAAGTTTCCCATTTCTCCAATTTACGAAAAACAGGTCTTTGATGCGGCTGCAGCGGTATTGAAAAAAATGGATGAGGGCGGCCTGAACAGGGATAAGTTTTTCAATATTGACCACCGCATGAAGATCGAGTCTCTGATTCTAAACCTGATAATCTATAATATGCTGGCCAGGCGACTGGGAAAGAGAGAGCTTGGGGATTTTATTGAAAATATCCGGTCTTTTTATTTTGCCGAGGGTGTGTCTCTGATTATTGACGGATTTGACTATGACTTTATCAAGCACCGGCTCAATCTGCAGAAAAAAGAGATCATGGATTTGACCGAATCCAAGATGGACATGTCCCTTTATATGTGTTCGGGCATCAAGTCCGGTCTCAGCTATGATGACCTGCAACTTATCGGATCATCTTATCTGCTGTAGAGACTGCGAAGAATCTTTCATCCGCTTTTTCAGACCTTCCTTTTCCGGACGCTTTGCTTTCTGGACAAACTTTTCCGCGGCAGGGTCGTGGCCTGGTTTTTCCTGGGAAAGGCAGCTGGTTGGACATACCTGAACACAGATACCGCAATAGACGCAGGCCATGGGATCAAGTTCCCACCGGCCGTTTTTTTTGTCTACCGCAATGCAGGATGAAGGGCATTTTACAGCGCATTTAGAGCAGAAGATGCACTCGTCCACGTTTATGGCGATCACCCCTCTGGCCTTTGCAAAAGGGGCACGCTTTCTGGCAGGATAAAGTCTGGTAGCCTTTTTACGGGTGAAATTCTTAAATATGCACGAGGCAAAATTTATCATACGCGCAATCCTATCTTTCTGTGCAGCTGATGCATGGGTCTATAGACATGAGGATAACCGGGGCTGAAGCCAGGTCATGTCCGGGCAGCATTTTCATGAGAGACGGGGTGTTGGCAAAGGTGGGAGTCCTGATGCGCAGGCGGTCAAGGTATTTTGTGCCGTTGGCCAGGATATAATGGATCAGTTCCCCTCTGGGCTGTTCTGTTCTGCTCATGGCTTCACCCTGGGGATTGCCTTTTACTTTTACCGCGGTTTCTCCGGGAGGCAGCTTGGCTATGGCCTGGCGGACCAGATCAATAGACTGCAGGACCTCCCTGTATCTGACTTTGTTTCTGGAGTAACAGTCGCCGTCTGCTTCCGTCACCGGCTCAAAATCAATTTCCCCGTACGCGGCATATCCGGTCTGTCTTGCGTCCTGAGCAACTCCGCTTCCCCTCAGCATAGGGCCTACGCATCCCAGTTCATAGGCTTGTTCCCGGGTCAGAACGGCTATTCCCCGGGTGCGTTTGATTATGGAGTGGTCATTAAAAAAGACCTTTTGCAGCTGGATGAATTCCTTTTCAACCTCGTCAAGGGTCCCTAGAATATGCCGGCACTGGTCAGGATCAAGATCATATCTGGTTCCGCCGATGATGTTTGTAGAGACTATGACCCTGTTGCCTGCGGTAGCCTCCTGAATATCCATGATCTTTTCCCTGATTTTCCAGCATTGCATAAACAGGCTTTCAAACCCGTAAGAATCTGCAAACAGCCCGAGCCAGAGCAGATGGCTGTGCATCCGGTGCAGTTCAGACCAGATAACCCTGAGGTAACCGGCCCTGGGCGGGACAGCGGCATTAAACAGGTTTTCCAGGGCCTGAACATATGTCAATGCCTGGATGCAGCTGCAGATCCCGCAGACTCTTTCCACCACCTGGACCATCTGCCTGAAGTCCTTTTGGGATACCAGAGTTTCAAGTCCGCGGTGAACATAGCCCAGTCCGGGAATTACATCGGTTATGATTTCATCCTCCACTGTGAGGGAAAGATGAATGGGTTCGGGCAGAACCGGATGCTGGGGACCAAAAGGTATTACTGTCCTGGCCATTATGTTTTTTCTTCCTTGTTATTTTTCTGGATGCTGATCTGGCCGTAGGGAAGGTTTCTTACTTCCTCCTGAACAAACAAGTGTCCTTTGTAGTCGATGACCAGATTTTCAAATTTAACATTAAACAGGTCCTGGATTTCATTTTCTATTAAAAAGGCTGCATAGTAATGAGGGGTTATGCTCTGCAGGTTCGCGTCCCTGGGCACGCGAAGCCGCAGCCCCTTTATTTCCAGATCCCGGTCAAAGAGATAAATAAGCTCAAGCTCCCCGCCAAAGTCCAGGGGGGTGACAGCCATTATCCTGAACCCGTCCTGTTTGAGTTTCAATACTCTGGGCCCTAATTCTTCAGCAGTGATATCAATTGTATTTTCCAGTGTCATAAGTTTTCCTGTCTGTTCGTCAGCCTGTTCATCCCATCCAGGGCGCCCTGCATTATTGCTTCTGGTTTTGGGGGGCATCCCGGAACATAAATATCCACAGGAATGACTTTGTCTGCTCCGCCAATCACGTTGTAACAATCTCTGAAAATTCCACCGCTGTTGCAGCAGGAGCCGATGCTTACCACGACCCTGGGCCGCAGCATTTGATTGTAGATATTTTCCAGTACAAATCTGTTGCGATGATTCACAGTGCCTGTAACCAGAAGTATGTCCGCGTGCTTAGGGTTGCCTGTATTGATAATTCCGAACCTTTCAAGGTCGTAAACCGGGGTAAGGCAGGCCAGGGTTTCAATGTCGCATCCATTGCAGCTGCCGCAGTCATAGTGGATCATCCACGGAGACTTGACCCGGCAGATCTGTATTATTTTATTTAAATATTTTGAAAGAATATTCATGTTTTTGAAGGTTCAAGGCTCAACGTTAATAAATAAAGATATTAAAGCTAAAAAGTCAGTATAAAAATATAATTGATTATGATCAGGCCCAGGCCCACAGGCCAGACATTGGCAATCATCCACCTCCAGGTGGAACGGGCCATAAGATTGTCTATAAGGATTTCAGCCATATAGGTCACAGATAAAAAAATTGCCACGCCAGCCAGGCTGGTGGACCAGAAAAGTCCGAATATTGCCAGTATGAGAATGATTTCATACCAGTGAGCGATTTCTGCTAAAGCAAGATGCGGGCCTGAATAATCCGTGAGCAAACCCTTGACGATTTCCTGGTGCCCGTGATGGGAAGTGGAAAGATCAAATGGAGATTTGCGCAGTTTGATGGTCAGGGCAAAGCCAAGGGCAATGTAGATAAAAGGCATGCTGTAGAGCAGAGGCTGGTGCCAGGACAAAATGTGAGAAACACTGAAACTGCCTGTAACCAGAAAAAAACCTACAAAACCAAGCAAAAGCAGAGGTTCATAGGTTAAGACCTGGACGAGTTCTCTCTGTGCGCCTACCTGTGAAAACGGAGAAGGCACAGACATGGCCCCCATGATAAAAGCCACAGCTCCGATGGTCAGGATAAAAAATATCAGCAGCAGGTCAGATCCCAAGAAAAAAAGGAAAACAGCAGTCATGGCCGATAACAGATAAACCACGATGCAGCTGTGCTGCCTGCGATTGACTGTTTTTATCTCTTTGCTCAAAAGCTTGATAATGTCAAAAAAGGGCTGCCATACCGGAGGGCCCACGCGGCCCTGGAACCAGGCGGTTAACTTTCTGTCTATGCCGCTGATGAGCGCCCCTGCAAAAGGAGCCAGTATAAGTGCAGCAAGGGCTGGTAAGATGCTGGAAAAAGTATTCATATTGATGTCGCCACCAGTAAAAGGATGAATCCCAGGGCCGCGAATCCGGACCATGTATTTATCCGGTTTTCAGGCAGATATTTTTTCATGTAATAGTTTTGCGAAGCAAAAGGAATAAAATTACCCAGAGGATCTGCAAAGCCGCAAGGCTGGTCAGGTGAATACTGCAGCCCGGAATAGTATGCCCCGGTTATGGAGTCAGAATCAGTCCGGGCAGTTTTAAACAGCCGGTTTATGACTACAAAACCAATGATCAGGAACACAGGATAGACTGCAAATCCACCGGCGTGTTCCATGAAGATGGACATTTGCCGCCCTGAAAAAGCATCCGGAAAAACGCTTAAAGCCATGGGCATGGCCAGCCAGGAATAGATCACTGCCACGCAAAGGCTTAGGCCCAGAACCATCAAGGCCATGATAATCAGGGGAAGTTGAATAAACCTGGATACTCTTTTGTGTTTCAGGTCTTTATTGGGGAAGGGGGAATTGAGTATCACTCCCGCCCATCTGGTCCAGTAGACCACGGTAACCGCGCTGGCCACGGCCAGCATAACCACGATAAGCGGAAGATCAGCTGCCGCGTGCACTGCCATCCATTTGCTGACCAATGCGCCAAACGGAGGAAGAAACATGGAGACCATCCCGAAAACAAGGAGCAGGGAAATTCTGGGAAACTGGTCCATAAGTCCCCACATGTCTTCGATATTTTTGCTTCTGATCATCTGGTCTATGTGCCCCACTCCCATAAACAGCAATGCCTTGGCCAGGGCATGGAAAAGTATGAGCAGAACAGCCGCGGAATATGCCTGGGGAGTTCCCATGCCGGCGCAGGCAATGACCAGGCCCAGGGTTCCAATGGTGGAATAGGCCAGGATTCTTTTGGCATTATGCTGGGTAAGAGCCAGAACAGAAGTGCAGATAAAGGTCAGAGCGCCCAGGATGGTCAGGTAAGTCGCAACAGGAGTGCCAGCATAAATCGGAGTCAGTTTAAGGATAAGGAAAACCCCCGCATTGACCATGGTTGACGAGTGAAGAAGGGCTGAAACCGGAGCAGGCGCGACCATGGCCCCGGTGAGCCAGGACTGGAACGGCAGTTGGGCTGACTTGGTCAAAGCGGCCAGACACAAGAGGGCTGCAGGCAGCATAAGCACGGGCAGGGAGCCAAGCTCGTTCAGGCGGCTGATTTCCAGGGGCAGCCCTTTGATATGCAGGAAATAAACAGCCCAGATAAAGCAGACTCCGCCCACCAGGTTCATCCATAAGGCCCGCAGGGCACTGGAGATTGCCCGGTCTGTCCGCTCATAAGCAATAAGCACGTACGAACATAGAGTGGTCAGCTCCCAGAAGAAGAACATCCAGAGAAGATTATTGCTGAGCAGGAGTCCGTTCATTGCTCCCAGAAAAAGGATCATAAAGAAAAAAAATGTGCCCAGCCTTAAGAATCCGGCACTGTGCGTGCGCGCGTGAACACGCATATATTCAGATGCATAGATGATAATGAGCGATCCCACCACGCAGACTATGAGCACCAGCATCAGGCTCAGCCCGTCGCCGGCCAGGGAGGCCTGATGATGCATCTGTCCGTGTCCGGAAAATTTAATAAGGACCAGAGGCAGCAGCTGTAAAAGGACCAGGATTCCGATGAGTTTATGCCTGTATTTTAGCCCGATGACCAGCATGACTGCCAGGAGAAAAAAGTCAGCCCAGGCAAGGACCGCATGCCAGTCCGTAAAAACTGCTGATGGTTCAAGCTCGAAAGGTCCCTGGCTGAAGAGGGAGGCCGAGGCTATGGTCAGAACCAGTGACATGCCCACAATTACCGAGCGCAAAAAGATTTGGTTGCCGGCAAAGGCCATGACCGCCATGACCACAGGCAAAAAGATGAGCAGAACTGAAAGTGATTCTGTATTCATGGTTCAAGTGTTCAGGAGTTAATAAAAACAGGTTGGATCCGGATAGCTGTCCGGATCCAACCTGATAAGTAATGAGCCTGACAGCCCGTGTATGATTTCAGGCCCGGAAAAAACCTGTGTGTTGACTCTGTCTATAGCCGTTCAGCACCTGAAAAGCAGGCTTGGCAGGTGCTGGTTCTCCTATAAAAACGGATTTCAGGATATTTAAGTGCTTCTCATTTCTTCGATAACGGCCTTGAGTTCTCCTGCCAGCTTGGCCAGTTCACTGATGGCCATGGCTGACTGATTCATGGAATCGCTGGTTTCAGAGGATATTCTGCTGATGTCCTCCACGCTGCGATTGATCTCTTCACTGGCCAGGGACTGTTCTTCTGCGGCCGAAGCAATGGAACTTATCTGGCTGGAAGATGAACCCACCAGTTCAACAATTTCGCGAAGCTGTTTACCGGACTTGTTGGCCTGCTTGGTTGCTCCTTTTACGGATTCAACTGTATGCTCCACACTGCTGACATTTTTCTTGACTTCTTCCTGGATGGCCTGGATGTATTTACCCACCTCATTGGTGGCGCCCATGGTTTTTTCAGCCAGCTTGCGCACCTCGTCAGCCACAACCGCGAATCCCCTGCCCGCCTCTCCGGCCCGGGCTGCTTCAATGGCCGCATTCAGGGCCAGCAGGTTGGTCTGATCGGCAATATCCTCAATCACATTCATGATTTTGCCGATGCCTTCAGCCTGTTCGCCAAGGCTGGATATCTGTTTTTTGAGGCCCAGGGCGTTACTCTGTACCTGGGCAATGGCTTTAACAGCTTCGTGAACTGTTTCGGCCCCGGACTCTGCAGTAAGCTTGACCTTATCCGAAGCTTCGGCAGCCTGGGAAGCGTTTTTGGCCACATCCAGGACTGTGGCATTCATCTCTTCCATGGACGAAGCTGTTGTAGAGGCCATGTCTTTTTGTTCTTCAGCCCCGCGGCTGGCCTGCTCCACCTGGGCGGACAATTCTTCTGAAGCAGAAGAAACCTGTTCAGCAATATTGTCGGCTTTTGCTGCTGAGGCCTCGATCATTTTGTTTTTGGATTCAATCTGGGCCTGCTGATTTTTGATATCAGTCAGGTCGGTGAAGAGCACAAAGGCGCCGATTAGATGTTCATCAAGATCATAAAGAGGAGCGGCGTCAATTTTTATGAATATTTTTTTGTTTTTATGGTTGGTAAGCTCCAGTTCCTTTCCCAGGACCGGCTGTTTGGTTTCCAGGACCTTGTCGGTTATGGTTTCGCGTTCATCACCGTAAACAAGCATGGACGGAGGCTCGCCTAGAAAATCATCCCCTTTATCGTGCCCCAGCAAATCCAGGACCGCCTGATTCATAAACGATATCTTGCCTTTGGTGTCAGCCACAAAGCAGGGCGTGGTCATGCTGCCAAGTATTCCCTTGGAAAAGCCAAGTTCCTTTTTCAGGCTTTTGACCATGACTTCCATATGATCGGACAGACTTCCCAGTTCGTCTTTATTCTGGACCTTGAAATCGGCTGAGAAGTCGCCATTGGCCACTTTCTGGGTAGCCTTGTCAATCTTGATAATTGGAGAAATAACCAGCCTGCGTAAAAACAGGTAGATAATTGACACCAGAACAATGATTCCGGCTACAATCATCAAAATAGTGTAAAGGGCGTTGTCGCGCATTTTAGTCATGACCGAGGAAACATCCTGGATGACCACCATTTTCCCCAGGATGGGCTGAGATGAGCCGTGACAATGATAACAACTGGGTTCATTGGGAACACTGCTTATGCTGACAAAAACATCTTTGCCGGCCAGCTGGAAAAAATCATTTTTACTAATATCTTTTTCCAGGGCTCTTTGTCCTATGCTGGTTATCTCCGGGTGATTCACGGCTTCTGAAAAGTCCTGGCGCAAATCCTCATCCTGGGTGCTGTAGGTTATATTGCCGTTGAAGTCCGTTAAATAAGCCCTGGTCTCGGCGTATTGTTCTGACAGATGGGCGAACTCCTTGCGGGTCGCCGCATCGTCACCAATAATCATGGGTCTTTCAATGGTGGTCTGCAAAAGATCGGTAAACCTGGTTACTTCCATGGCTACCTGGTCCTGCATCAGGTTTTTCTGCCAGGAAATCATGACTACGATGATCAGGGCGAAAATACTTATGGAGATAAGGGCGATGCTGAAACCGATTTTATAGCCGATATTTCTGAACAACTTTCTGAGCATATTTTAGACCTCCAGGTTAATGCGCGCCGCTGTAGATTAATGGTCTGAACCCGAAAGCATCGATTCGATCCTGGGTATGACAGGTCAGGCAGTCATCTATATCCGGAAGTCTTTCGATTGTCTGAGGGTCCCCTCCGGTTTCAGAATGATCCCTGCCGGGGCCGTGGCATGTTTCACATCCCACATGGGACAGTTCAGGAGTGCTTTCATAAGAGACAAATCCGCCCTGATTGTAGCCGGTAGTATGGCATTCGTAGCATTCCTCAATCTCCTCATCTGTAAGCTTGGGAGCCATAACTTCGATGCTCTTCCAGGATTTGGCCTTAAGAGAGTATTCCATGAAATTGTCATATTCATACATATGACAGCGCCCGCAGGTCTCTGAGCCCACATAGTTGCCAGTGGCCAGGGCATGATAGGTTGTAAACCCCGCGCAAATGAAAATTGCCAGGGCCGCAGAAAAGATAAACCGGTTAAACATTATCTCCTCCTGTTAAGCTTCAGAGATTATTAGAGAAAAATATACTTATTCAGATTGATTTATGAAAAAATGATATCCAGAATTGTCTTGTTAATGAATTCACATAGAGATTTTTGTTTGTCAATGGATTTTGAAAATTCTTTCCATAACATCAAGATGATTAATGATTTTTATCGGGCAGTACACCAGGAGCTTTAATAATACATATTAACCCGGCAGCCTGGCGTTCTGTGTAGGGGCTGGATCTTGACAGAGGCAAAAAACAGATTATTTTTCAAAAAAATATACATGGAGGTGATAATCATGGTAATTGATTTCAGTGGATTTTACAATCTGCCGACCAATCTGGACAGGTTTTTTGATGAAGCCTGGAGACCGTCCGTGATCAGCCAGAGAAGGAATGCGTATCCTCCAGTTAATATAAGTGAGGATACCAGGAATATTTATGTCTTTTCTGAGATTCCAGGCGTTGATATCAAGGATGTAGATATCACCTTGAGCGATGGAAGCCTGGTCATCAAGGGCAGCAGAAAACACGGAACCGGGAATTATTACAGGCAGGAAAGGCCAGCCGGACTGTTCCAGAGAGTGGTGAGCATGAATGTGCCCATCAACCCTGATGAGGTAAAGGCCAAGATGAAAGACGGAGTTCTGGAAATAGTTATTCCCAAAGCAGACGAGGCAATGCCCAAAAAGATCAGCATTCAGGCTGAATAAGACAGGGAGGTGATTATTATGACCAGTGAACTCAAGAAGAAGGAATCGGAAAGATTACCTCTTTTTTCTCCTGATACCGATATTATTGAGCAGGAAGACGGATTCCATATCTATATGGATATGCCGGGCGTGGATAAAGACAAACTGGTTATCGATCTAAAGGAAAATGATCTTGAGATTAATGCCAAGTCATCCTATCCCAAAATGCAGGGAGCCAGCAATATCCATCTGGAATTTGGAGACTGTGAATACGCCAGAAGTTTTACCATTTCAGATGTTGTGGACCGGGAAAATATCAAAGCCAATTTTAAAGATGGCGTGCTGGAAATGTTTCTGCCCAAAGCAGAAAAGGCTAAGCCCAGAAAAATTGAGATCCAGGCCGGGTAAAACCAGGACAGTTTGAAATGAATATAACATATCCAGGCCTGATGGATAAACCATGACTTTGCTTTAAAGATATGGTTTTGATTAAGGAGGTGAACTGATATGTTGGAAAAATGGTTGCCGTCACAACGTTCCGGAAATGTATCAAGAAATACATCCAGAAGAAACGCTCCTGAGAATATGCTGGACTTGTTTGAGGAAATGTGGACACGCCCCTTCAGGGGGTTTGGAGAATTTCCTAAAGAGTTTACTCCATCAGTGGAAATAAGTGAAAAAGAAGATTCTGTTCAGGTCCGGGCCGAAGTTGCCGGGCTGAACCCTGAGGACATTGATGTGAGTGTGGAAAACAACAACTTGATACTTCGGGGCGAAAAGAAACGTGAACAAAAAGATGAACAGGAAAATTATGTGCATATGGAGTGCTCTTACGGCTCATTTAACAGGGTTATTCCCCTGCGGGCGGATATTGACAAAGACAATGTTTCCGCCAGCTACAAAAACGGGGTTTTGTCCATAACCCTGCCCAAAACCAAAGAAAGCAGATCAAAGAAGATATCCATTGAAAGCTAAAGTATGCTGAAATATGGAAAACAAAAAGCCTGGCATTGACTTCAATGCCAGGCTTTTTTTCAGGGTTTGTCTGACAAACCCGGTCTCGCAGGTGTTATTTTTTGAATAAAGAACCCAGATCTGTTACTTTTTCTCCGCCTTTACCAGTGAGATTTCCAAGATTTTTAAGGTCGCTGGCACTGGAAATAGTCAGATTGCTGGATGCTTCAAGATATTTATTCTTAAGATCTTCAGGAAGATTCTGGTATACATAAAGAATGTGTTTTCCTGCTAATTCTCCGGTCAGCTCGTTATCAATAGGATAACCAAAGGGCAGAAGAACCATTTGAACTCCGCCCTGCTGATTGGGTATCATCTGGAGCATAGCCAGATCTGTGAGTTTGTCTTCTTTTTCATCCCACTTCCCAAGAACCATGTCTCCGGAAACTATTTTTACCAGTCTGATATCATAGGCCATAATTCTACTCCTTGTGAGTTTGCTCAAGATTGTAATGCTATCAAAACTATTGAACTTAATGACTGGATCAGTTACTGTCAAGAAATCCCGGGGAGACATTTATGAATCAGAAATGCCCCCCGGTTATTTTTTGTCCTGAACAGTCTTTACTCCAGGAAGGGATGACATGAACGGTCTTGATATATTTTTTGTTGTTGTGCTGGGCTTTTTTTTGTTCCGGGGGATTTTTCGCGGGCTTTTTCTGGAAGTCTCGTCCATAGCAGGAGTGATTGCGGGGTTTATGGCCTCCAACAGATTTTATGAGGATCTGCAGCCTGCGGTAAGCCGTATTATCCCCAGTGTGCAATGGTCTCAAATCGTTGCTTATCTGGGTATTTTTCTTACGGTTTTGTTTCTGGTGGCCATGCTGTCTCTATCTTTGAAAAATTTTTTCCGCAAGATAATGCTGGGATGGGTTGACCGTCTGGGGGGAGGGGTGCTTGGGTTTATCAAGGCCGCGCTCATCAGTTCCCTGACCCTTCTGATTCTGACCACTTTTCTGCCCAGGAATCATAAGCTTGTTGCCACTTCCAGCCTGGCTCCGCATGTACACTCCATCAGTCAGGGCCTTGCAGATTATCTGCCTGAAGAGCTTAAGCAGAAATTTTTGAATAAGGCGGACACGGCCAGATCATTTCTGGAGGAAAGATGGGAAGAACTTATAAGGCCTCAAAAGGAAGATTTATGAAACACGATGAGGGAATAAATCATTTAATAAATGTGATCAATAAACTGCTGAGCCCTGAGGGTTGTCCCTGGGACCGGGAGCAGACCCCGGAAAGTCTTTGTGATTATCTGCTGGAGGAATCCTTTGAACTGGCAGGCGCTGTTCGATCCGGAGATGCTGCTGAGGTCCGGGAGGAGATGGGGGATGTATTTTTTCTTCTGTTTTTTATAGCTCATCTTTATAAGGACAAATTTTCTCTGGATGATGTCTGGCACACGAGCGCGGCCAAAATGATTTCCAGGCATCCTCATGTCTTTGATAATGAAAGCTTTGAGACCAGAGAAGATCTTTTGCGCAATTGGGAGAAGATAAAAAAAGAGGAGAAAAAAGGGAAAGATCAGTCTCCTTTTTCTTCAATACCCCGCAGTCTTCCACCTCTGCTCATGGCTTACCGGATTAATTCAAAAGCTGCCCGGGCCGGCTTTACCTGGGATACAGAGGAAGCAGTTGAGGAAAAGCTTAAGGAAGAGTGGCAGGAATTCATGCAGGCCAGAGAAACAGGAGACAGCAGACAGGTTGAACAGGAGTTTGGCGATTATCTTTTTACCCTGGTGGAATTTGGACGCCGGAATAAAATAAAAGCCAATTCAGCCCTGTCCCTTGCCAACAACAAATTTCTGGACAGAGTAAAGAAAATGGAAGTCCTGGCTTTGGAGCGGAATATGGACATTTCCGGTCTGGACATGGAAGAGATGGACGCCCTGTGGGATGAAGTCAAGGCCGCAGAATAGACATGAAAGCAAGTTGATTTACACAAAATTATGTGTTATGTTTTGTGTAGCAATGGGAGGTTAATTATGGCTACAAACCTGGCAATAGATGACAATCTCGTAATACAGGCATTGAAGATTGGACACCATAAGACCAAAAAAGAAGCGGTAAATACCGCCCTGAGGGAGTATATTGCCCGTAAAAAACAGGCCCGGGTCATTGACATGTTCGGTACTGTTGAATTTGATGAGAATTACGACTACAAAAATGCAAGAAAAAGATGAAGGTTCTTGTAGATACCTGTGTCTGGTCACATGCCCTGCGACATAAGAATCCGGATAAGAATCAGATAAAAAAACTTTCAGATCTGATCCATGACGGACTGGCCGTGCTTATTGGACCAATCAAACAGGAACTGCTTTCCGGCATTTCCCGAACTGACCAGTTCGAAAAACTTAAATACATCCTGTCGGCATTTGAAGAAATTCAATTAAAAAGCGTTCACTTTGAAAAGGCTGCAGAGTTCAATAATATATGCCGTTCAAAGGGCGTTCAGGGATCGACGACAGATTTCCTCATCTGCGCGGTTGCCTATACAGAGCATTTGATCATTTTTACCCTTGATAATGATTTCCTGCATTACGCAAAACATCTGCCAGTAGAGCTGTTCACACATCATTTCTAACAAAATATCTCAGGGCAAGCGCCTGGGCTGCCTGTTGATTTCAAGGCAGAGTGCAACTGTTCACTCTATCCACGGGTCAATCTTTGGTGGTTTTCAAATTATCCAGAATATTTTTTAATACCTCATCAGGACTTAATGCCCCGGTATCAATGATGAGCGCGTCGGGAGCGGGTTTAAGAGGGGCAATGGCCCTGTTTCTGTCCTGGTCATCTCTTTTTTTTATCTGGTCCAGGATGGTGTTATAATCAGCCTGGACGCCCATCCTTTCAAGCTGGGAATGTCTTCGGCCCGCCCGGACTTCCGCGGATGCGTCCAGAAAAAACTTACATGGGGCATCCGGAAAGACCACACTGCCCATATCCCTGCCTTCAGCCACCAGGGAGGTGGAAGCGCCGATTTTCCGCTGCTCTTTTTTCAGAAAATTTCTTACAATCTCAAGCCTGCCCACATTAGAAGCGCGCATGCCCACTTCTTCAGTCCTGATTTCCGGACCGAGCATGTTACCGTTGAGGATAAGGGAACTGTCCCATCCGGATCCTTCCAGGTCAAAACATGTTCCGGCAAGGAGCCCGGACATGCGGTTCTGATCATCCCTGTTTTCGCCGGGGCCAAGCATCCAGGCCACCGCCCTGAACATGGCTCCGGTGTCCAGATAGGCAATTTTCAGGGCGGCTGCCGCCTGTCTGGCCACCGTGGTCTTGCCTACTCCAGCGGGTCCGTCAATGGTAATGATCAGGGGGAGGTTATTCATCAAGTATGTCCTTGAGTGTTTTCAAAAACAGGTGGTTTTCTTTTTCCGTGCCCATGCTGACCCGTAGAAAATCAGGAAGTCCATAACTTGTGAGCGGCCTGATGATGATGCCCTGCTTCAGGAGTTCCTTGAAAACTGTTTCCGCGTTTTTCAGAGGCCGGAACATTAAGAAATTTGCCTGGGACGGAAGGACCAGACAACCAAGGTTTTCAAGTTCTTTTGTAAGCCGGGATCGGCCGCTGCTGATCAGATCCAGGGTAGTCTGCTTGAACACTCTGTCTTCAAGGGCCGCCATGCCCGCTTTTTCAGCCAGGATGTTTACACTGAAGGGCAGCCTGACCCTTAGCAGGTAGTCGGCCAGAAACAACGGAAGCACTCCAAAGCCAAGTCTCAGCCCTGCAAGGCCGAACAGTTTGGAAAACGTGCGCAGCACAACTATACGCTCTGACATCAAAGACAGTTTTAAGGCGCTGAATCTTTCAATGGGTGTGGCAAAGTCAATATAGGCTTCGTCAATGACAAGTATAGTTGAATCCGGGAGCAAGGAAGAAAAGTTACTGATTTCTTCAGCACAAACAGCATTTCCCGAAGGATTGTCCGGATTGGTCAAAAAGACAATCCTGGTATGATCATCAACCAGGTTAAGAAGTCCTGCCCAGTCAAAAGAGAAATCAGGCCTCAGGGGGCATTGTCTGAATTCAACACCGCAGAGTCTGGACTGAAGCTTGTATATGCTGAAGCAGGGTTTAAACGCGACAATATTATCCCGGCCAGGTACGGCTGTGATGCGAATCAAAAGGTCTATGATTTCATCTGAACCGTTGCCGCAGACAATCCTTTTGGGATCAACTCCAAGATAGCAGCCCAGGGAGCGGCAAAGCTCGGGATTTCCAGCGGCCGGGTATCTGAAGGCAAGGGCCGCGTTTTTCTTAAGTACCTCCTGGACAACCGGAGAGACTCCCAGGGGATTCTCGTTGCTGGCCATTTTGATTACATTGGTCAGGCCGTATCTGGCCTTTATTTCATCAATACTCAGGCCCGGTGAATAGGCGCTGAACTGCCGGACCTGGGTATTGATAAGTTCATCAGGATAATTATTCATGCAAGCAGCCTTTATGAGTTTGGATTTGACTGGAAGAGTATGAAAGTGGAATTTCCAGGAAAAGTCAATTTGTCTGAACAGGATTGCAGCAGATTAAGTGCAGGTGTTGCTGATTTTTTGCTCAAGATTTTTGTCCGTTCTGATTATTTTCAGAAAAGTTCCTCTGGGCAGGTCCGGGCTTGCCGGGCCAAACAGGTTGGCCCATACAGGAAGGACCTGGGCGCTTCCCCAGGCCTGGTCGGCAATGGATATGTTTATGGTAAGTTCCTGCCCCAGGGGAAAACACTTTTCCCCTGGAATAAAAAATCCCTGATGACCCAGGAAATCCTTTTTCCAGATTTTTAAAAAATCATTGACGGTGGTTAGTCTGAGTTCCATATTATAATATTTCAGGTCTGATAAAGATGAGCAGCTC
>JBKHCI010000156.1:0-3507 GCA_046541915.1 Desulfonatronovibrio sp.
CTGAGCAGTTCGTCAGGCAGCTCAAAATTGGAATAAACATTCTGGACATCTTCATGATCATCCAGATTCTCATAGAGCTTCAGCAGTTTACGGCCGGTTTCCACGTCCACATCCACGGTATTCTTGGGGATCATGGCAACCTGGGCATCCTGGTATTGCATCCCGGCTTCATCATAGGCCTTTTTTACCTGGACAAAGTCTTCAGGAGCGCATGTTACCTGCCAGACCTCCCCGTCATCTTCAATATCTTCCACTCCGGCATCAAGCCCGGCCTCCAGAAGGTCCTCGTCACTGTAGCTCTGCTTATCAAAGGATAAGACGCCTTTATTGTCAAACATCCAGGCAACACAACCCGACTCGCCCATGGAGCCGCCGCTTTTGCTGAGCATGTGCCGAATCTCGGCTACAGTCCGGTTCTTATTGTCTGTGGCTGCTTCAACCAGTATGGCTGCACCACCTGGTCCGTATCCCTCATAAAACACTTCATCAATATTTTCAGCAGCCAGCTCTCCGGTTCCCTTTTTAATGGCCGTGTCGATTTTATCTTTGGGCAGATTCACCGCCTTGGCTGATTCAATAGCTGACCGCAGACGGTTGTTTGTGCCGGGATCTCCGCCTCCGGTCCTGGCGGCCAGAAAAATCTCCTTGGTCACTTTGGTGAAAATCTTGCCTTTTTTGGCATCCTGTCTGCCTTTTCTGTGCTGGATATTATGCCACTTACTATGCCCTGCCATTTATTCCTCCGTAATTTTATTTATCCTGATCCCCGGCAAACTGCAGCCCAACCAGAAAGATTTCCTTGCTTTCGGCCCGGGAACTTTTGGGTTTAAAATGCTTTACCTTGCTGAAAAGCCCTCTCATCTCCTTCTGCAGCTCCTGAATGTCCGGTCCTTCCAGAATTTTAACCACAAAGGAGCCTTTTACCTTTAAAAACAGCCTGGCCGTGTTCAGGGCTTCCATGGCCAGAGTAAAAGATCTGGCCTGATCAGTAAATTTGATCCCGATGGTCTTGGGTGCCATGTCACTCAGGACCACATCAAAAGGCGCGCTGTCCTTTATCTGCTGACCGGCCGGAGCATCCTGATCAAAAACATCTCCCTGGACAAAACTGACCTGATCTGGAAAGGATATGTCGGGCAGGTTAAGATCAATTGCCAGGACCTGTCCCCCGGTTCCTACCTTGCCTGCCGCATACAGGGTCCAAGAGCCAGGTGCGGCTCCCAGGTCAAGTATATTCTGGCCGGGGCGGAAAAGACTGAACTTCTTGTCCATCTCTTTAAGCTTATAAACGGATCTGGCCGGATAGTTTTCTTTTTTGGCCCGCTTGAAGAATTGGTCTTGATATTTTTTCATAAAACTTGAAACATCTGATGCCGCGGCAAAAGCCGTCAATCATGGAATTTGGAGATCTGGCATTATGCATGAGCGCCCGGCCGCTGTAAAGATAAAATCAGAGCTGGGTCTGCCTGGCTCAGTCAGCGCGGCTCCTGGCAGCTATATTGTTCTCAAGAAAGGAACCCTGCCGGTCTTTCTGGGACTGGGACCTGAACCTGCCCTGCTTGAAAAAATGCACCCCGGATATGAAAACTTTCTGTACATTGAGTGCCCCGATCTTGAGCGTCAGCTGGGCCCGTCATGGAAACAGAAAATCCCTTTAAACTTCACAAAAATAGCACCAGACCGGTTAGTTCCGGAAAACATGGAACAAATGTCTTTTATCCTGTATACTCCGGGACTGAAAAATTTCCCTGAGTTCTGGACAGACGTCCTGGCCCGTATCAGACTCACTCCGGAAGCCCTGCGCAGCTCTCCGGACAAACCCGCAAGTGTTTTTATTTTCGGCAATGAACACTCCCTGCTGGTGCCTGAAATTTACTGGGAGATCGAACAGCTGGGCCTGACCCCTATTCTGATCAACCCGGCCTGCGGCCCTGACAAACTGTGCGAGATACTAAGACGCGGCAAGCCTGAACTGGTGATCAGCGTCAACCTTCAGGGCATGGATCAGCTGGGTGAGCACTTTGCCATCTTTAACAGGCTGAACATACCTGTAGCCCTGTGGATGGTGGATAACCCCTTTCATCTTCTGACCAGTCTCAAAAGCAGGTACTGGACCAGGGCTGTTATCTTTGTAACTGACAACTGGTTTATCAAGCCCTTAAAAGCCTTTGGCGCGTCAGCAGTGCACCACTTGCCGCTGGCGGCCGCGCCCGCCTTTTTCAGGTCCACAGGCAGAGTAAAGCCAGAGCTGCAGGATAAAACAGTGTTTGTGGGCCGAAGCTCTTTTCCCGGAAACAGGTCTTTTTTTGGGGCCTGCCCCAGCCATCCCCGACTGGAATCAGAAGCCCTGAAACTTCTAAGCCTTGGGCAAAGGCCTGATTTTGCCTGGTGGAGCCAGAAATTAAATCTGCCTTTGTGGCCTGGAAACCGGGTCAGAGAAATGGGCCTTGGTGCTGAGCGAACCGGCCTTGTCTGGAAAAAGATATGCCTGAAAAGGCTCGCGGACAAATATCCCGTGGTTGTTTACGGAGATAAAAACTGGAAAAATATCCTGCCGCAGCAGATAGATATCCAGCCAGAGATTGATTACTATGGCCCCCTGGCGTCAATTTACTCCTCTTCCGGCTGCATACTTAACCTGACCAACATGCATCTGCCCCATGGTCTTACTCAGCGCCATTTTGACGTCTGGGCGGCCCATGGTTTTCTCATCACCGACAAAACCAGAGGCCTGGAAGTCTTTCCCCAGGAACTTGCCCGGGAAATCAGCTTTTGCGCACCGCGGGAAATGCTGGATCTTATTGACCGGCTGAACAGGGACTCTTCATTAAAAAATCAGATCCAGGCTGAATTTTACAAACTCATAAAAACCAGACATACTTACAGGCAGAGACTGGAAAATATATTTAATCTGCTGAACATAAAAGGATAATATGTATGATAGTATTCATCGGTAAAGACAGGCATGACGGGCAGGAAATCAGGACAGAAAACCGGGAAAAACACGTGGCCAAAATAAAGGAGCTCCATGACCAGGGACTTATCCACTTTGCCGGACCGTTTATTGACGACCAGGGCCGGATGTCCGGAAGCCTGATTATATTTGATACTGAAGACCTGGACATGATCAAGAATATCATGGCTAAAGATCCATACGTACGCGCCGGCCTGTTTGCATCCACGCAGATATCCAGGATCAAAAAGGTCTTTTAGTCTCCGTCCGGACAGGGAGACCTGCCGGGCAACAACATTGCAGCTGTCCTGTTTTTATTCCTTGCAATAAAGAAAAACAGAAGTTATCCTAAATTTTAGTTTTTATCCAGGAAATGTCTGTTATACTGGGGGTGTAGCTCATCTGGGAGAGCGCAGCCTTCGCAAGGCTGAGGCAGTGGGTTCAAGTCCCATCACCTCCACCATATAACAAGCCCGGAACTGTCTTCCAGCTCTTTGCGCTTGCTTTTGCTGAGAAGACTTTCATCTATTTTTTTATCAGGCTCCTGGGTTCAG
>JBKHCI010000157.1:0-3445 GCA_046541915.1 Desulfonatronovibrio sp.
AACCATCAAATCCCGCCACCCTGCTGCATCATCTGCATTTCCCGCATGAGATATTCCATTTTTTCGGCATCAGTAGCTTCTTCCTTGGGGGTTGTGCTCCTGGTTTCCTCCTGACCTGTCTTTTTTTCCGGTTCATGATGCGCGATTAACCGGGGAGCTTCATCCATGGTCAGTTCGATTTCTTCCTGGTCCGGAGTGGCCAGGATTACCTGCAGGGGTTCTATGGATTTTACCCGGTTGTCACCCAGCATGTCGCCTTCAAGGACCATCTTCCGGTCAATAAAGGCTACCCTGCCTGTTTCACCGATCATAATAACCTTTAGTTTGTGAACAAGAGCGGGGTCCTGGGCTTCGTCTTCCTCATCCTTTCCGGAAAGTTCCTGGTCCTGCTTTTCCTGGTCAAGCTCGGCCAAAAGCACTTCCTGATCACGCGGCCATAAAAAGGGATTCCTGGCCACATCCCTGGGGTCGAATTCGCTGTCCTTTGTTCCTGTGATCTGCTCCAGGGACAGGGCCTGAAGATTCTCCTGGGCCGCATCCTCGGCAGCTGCAGGAGCCGGCGGCGGGTCCGGCCTGGTCAGGTCCGGTTCAAGCATGGGCTTTACCAGGAAATAACTGCCTGCCGCAAGAACCATGGCGGCTATAAGAGTAAATAGGGCGGTCATTAATATCTTTTGCTGATTCATTTGAGCTCCCTTTGAATGGCGGCCAGAGATTCCACATTCCTGGCAGGGATATGAAGAGAAACATTTACATCGGTTTTGACCGTGTCCGCTCCTGATCCGCTCATGTTAAGAGTTGAAAGCTTAAGGGGAAAATGTTCCTGGTGCATCATGAAATTCATAAATCTTTCAGCTTCTCTGGTGTCAACATAAGGAAAGGAAAAACTGAACTGGCTCCGGTAATGAGGGATGGGACTGGATGTGTAGGCCGGACCTTCCTGCATGCTGATGTTTACGTCCAGCTCATCCATAATAGGATTATTGATGTAGTTGAGAAATTCCATGAACCCGGCTTCTGGATCTTCAAATTCCGCCAGAAAATCAGGGGGAATGGCCGCCACCATCTGCCTGAGGTCTTGAATTTCCTGACGGAGCTGCGCGCGCTGGGATTCAGTGCTTTGTATTTCCGTTGCCAGAGACTGGTTTTCCATCTCAACTGTCCGGGTTGTATCCCTGACTATAAAGGCATAGGTGACAACCAGAACAATTGCCAGTATCGCGGCAATAATCAGGACAATTTTAATTTTCATCCAACACCGCCTTGGTCTTTTAGTTTAAGGTCCATTTGAAAATCAAACATGCTTGGGTCATTGCTGACCCCTTCAGGAGCGTAATTGATGTCTGAGACGTCAAACATGGACGATGACTGCAGCTTTTTGCCGAACTTCCTGAAAAGCTCCAGTCCTTCCTCCCAGTTGTCAGCCCTGATTTTGCCTTCTACCCGGCAGTCTCTGGCTGCTCCTTCTCCGCTTTGGACCTGGAAGCTGTCCAGCACCACGTAATCTTCCATGAGCAGGGCCAGTTCGGAAACAAACATATTCCACGGCGGCTTTTCAGCCATGGTTGTGTCATAGAACTGTTTCCAGCCTTCTATGGGCCTTAGCTGGTTTACTTCAGCCTGGAGGGAAGCCACTTCCACGCGGGCCTGCTGAAGCCTGTCTATTTGAATTTCGTGGTTGTCCAGGGCGCTTGATCTGGCGTAATGCAGCCTGTCGGTCCATACAATGGACAGACCAAGGCCTGCTGCCAGCAGGATCAGGGCCGCGTTGAGCATCAGATTGGATTTGCGTTTGACTGCCTCTTGTTCAGGGATATAATTGAAGGCTTCCGGGATAAAAAGGTTGCCCAGGATATGAATGTTATCTCCGGCAGCCTCGGGTGAAAGCCCTCTGTATTTCTGGGTGGAGATCTGGAAGCGGACATCTTCATAGCCCGAGGGCAGGGGATATACCTCTGTGATGTTTTTGAGATTGGGGTTGCCAAGCAGATAGACCAGTTTGGGAGCCGGCTTGCGCAGTTCCTGCTTGAAAAATGTAGTGGTCATGCCCAGTTCTTTTTCCAGCTCTCTGGAAAAGGCGCCGGCCTTGTCCATATCGGTATGCCGGTAGATTGCCTTTTGCTCAGTCGGGCCCTCTGATTCATGACTGTCTGATTCATCCTGGGATTCTTCCTGAAACAGCCTGTCCATATCAACTTCAAGGTCTTCCCCGGATGACTTTTGCCCATCAGGAATGGGTTCCAGATTCATCTTTTTCCTGTCCAGGCTGAGGGGTACGTTTCTGGCTACATAAACATGACCTTCAGGAGAGGATATTACCATCAGAGAGTTTTTCTCGCCCACCCAGATTACGGCAAAGTCTTCCTGGGGATTTTCCAGCTGCGAAACCATGGAAGCCACAGCTACTGATACCGGGCTGATGAATCTGATTTTCTTTTTGAAGCTGCTGAAAGTATCCCACAACGCCAGGACTTCACTCTGCAAGACAGCGCAATACCAGGTCTGCCATTTGGTAACACCGGCGTCACTGACTTCTTTGATGTTTTTGAACCTGGACATGACAGGTTCGGCAGTACCTAATTTTTCCCGGGCATCCTGGGCTATGAGCCCCGGCATATAGCGCCTGGAGACTTTGGGAAAAAGGGTCTGCTGATAAATCGCTGAAGGAAAAATTGAGGAAAGATGAATTTCATCAGCCTTGCGGCATAATGAAATCAGGGCGTCTACTGAGTTTGTAGACTGTGGATGTTGAGGAAAATACCCGGATGATTTTTTATCTACCTCCAGGTAATGGTAAACTCCGTCGATAAAGCTAACGCAAAGAATTTTGCCACCAGCCATGGATACCGCCTTGGTTTATTGGGAGGGTTAATTTCTTGGAAAATATACTTATTCAACAAAAAAGCTTTTAAAGCTTATGGTTGTTTTCAAAAAAATTAACAGGGTATCCGGTACTGTGTTCAGAAGTGGGGGATAATAAGATGCTGAACAAAAAATGACTTATACCGGATCGCCCAAAAATATATTCTATGGCTGGCAACCCGGCCATCCGGGACGCGATTCTAAAATTATTTGTGAAGGTTTTAGAATTTAACGCCGGATCCGTTGGCTTTCCGTCCCCACTTTGCAATGGGTTTGGCTTTATCTTAAATGTTTGTCTGTGGTGATTATTCCATAAAAAACAGACTGATTTTTTAATTTGTTTTCTCCCCATTTACACAAACGTTTTTTGTTTTGCAATAATTTTTTAAAAAAAAAATCGTTTATAAGAACTTTTTTAATTATTTAAGGTTCGCGTACCTTATTATCAGATGGTTTGTGTGAAACATAAAATGTGAACGTTTAAGTAAAGTTGACATATTTTTTAAAAATTCCGGAAAATTCAGAATAGAAAAAAATATCGTATCTATTCACCATGCCGTGACGACAGCCTGCATCCTGATTG
>JBKHCI010000158.1:0-3417 GCA_046541915.1 Desulfonatronovibrio sp.
ATCATCTTTCACGCCCGGGGGCTCATAAACAAGGCTATCCAGCACAACCTTGACTGGGTCTGGCCTTACTGGGTGGAGAGGCAGTTCAACCCCGTTGATATCTCATTTGTACCCAGGGCTTTTTCCTTCAGTCATATCAACCTGACCCACCGCAACTGGACTGCAGTAGGCCATCCTGATCTTCCCCTTTATCCTCTTGTTGATCCAAGAGGATTAGTCACCCCTCTTTACGATGGATGGTCCCTTGATTTGTGGCTGATGACCGCCAGGGACGATCTGCTTCTGCCTTCCAGAAATTCCCAGACAACCCAGGAATGGATTCTATCCCCCAACCTGGCTGTAAAAACGATTACCACCCGGGAAGAGGCCAGACTGGAATCCCTTGTGAGCATGGATATCAGCAACAGCGATCCAGTGCTTAACATCAATGTCAGCGGCCACTGTCCGGAAGGGGGATATTTGATTGCGGTCCTGCGTCCATACAATCCTGAAGGAATCCAGTTCATAGACAATGTCCAGCATTCCACTGATAAACCAGGATGGCTGGTAAATTCAGAATCTCTGGTTGAGTTCAGCCAACCTCCTGAAAAGGTATACTTTTCCAATTATCATGAAGGAGACGTCCTTCATGATCTGAACAAACCTGTCAGCCGCCAGGAAGTTTACTGCAAAGTGGGAATGGCCACTTCTGCCGCTTTATTCCCGTTTTCCAGGGGCACGGACCAGTCTGTTCAGGTCAGGGTTCCTCTGAAAAAAGACCTGCCCCGAAAAAGTATTTTTTCCTCCAGGACCACTCCAGAGACTATTAACAAAGCCTGGGATGAAGCCCTGTCCTCTACCGCGCGTCTGCGGGTACCGGATGATAAGATCCAATTCCTTTACGATGCCGCCATAAGAACCCTTATCCTGCTTTCCGCCGACAGTGTGGTCCCGGGTCCTTATACTTACAGACGCTTCTGGTTCAGGGACGCGTGTCTCATGCTCAACGGCATGATGGCGGTGGGAATGACTGACCGGGCTTTTCGCCTTCTGGACACTTTTCCGCACCTTCAAAAACTCTCCGGATATTTTCAGTCCCAGAAAGGAGAATGGGATTCAAATGGTCAGGTACTCTGGATCATGGACCGGTTTCAGCAACTTACCAATCACTCTTTTAGCCCGGCCTGGATGAAGGCCGTGCGCAAAGGAGCCCGCTGGATAACCAGGAAACGAATCAGCAAAGAAGCCGAAAGCCCTTATGCTGGGCTGCTGCCGGCTGGATTCAGCGCGGAACACCTGGGACCTAATGATTATTATTATTGGGATGATTTCTGGGGGCTGGCAGGGCTTCGCTCGGCCGCGCGCCTGGCAGGCCTTTTTGGATCCTCGGAAGAACAGGTTGAATATGATTCCCAGGCCCATGATTTTGAGCAGAGCATATATAAAAGCATTGGTACCATCCCTGAGCACCGCTCCAAAGGAGGCATACCAGCCTCTCCGTACAGGCGCATGGATGCCGGGGCCATAGGTTCCATGGTGGCGGACTATCCGCTTCAACTCACTTCTCCTCATGACCGGCAAATCATGAAAACCACAGAATACCTGTTGAACAACTGCTTTCATAAGGGAGCGTTTTTCCAGGATATGATTCATTCCGGACTTAATGCCTATCTGACCCTGGATATCGCCCAGACCCTGCTCCGCGCGGGAGATTCGCGCTATAAAAACCTGATCCGGTCTGTGGCGGATATGGCCAGCCCCACAGGACAATGGCCTGAAGCTGTTCACCCCCTGACCGGGGGAGGGTGCATGGGCGATGGTCAGCATGGATGGGCAGCCGCTGAATGGGCCATGATGATTCGAAATCTCTTTATCAGGGAAGAAGGCAACACCCTGATCCTGGGTTCAGGCCTCCTGCCGGAATGGACCGCAAAAGAATCAATAGTCAGCTTCGGCCCCTCAAAAACTCCCTTCGGATCCATCGAAGTAAGTTTTCAAAAGACCGACAGGGCTTACTTTGAAGTCAAGACTGACTTGTCCAACGCGCACTCAAGTCCGGATAACATTATCATAGATGTTCCGGGATATCGTAAGATTACCCTTCAGAAACTGGATCAACAACGCTTTGAACTGGAGAAGATTGTAGAATGAACATCTGCATGTTTACCAATACCTATCTTCCTCACATGGGTGGTGTAGCCAAGTCTGTTGCTGCTTTCGCGGAAGACCTGCGTCTTCGGGGCCACCAGGTATTAATTATTTCACCAACCTTTCCTCATGAAAAAGAGCCGTCAGACGAAGAACATGTTCTGCGCGTGCCCGCTATCCAGAACTTCAATGGCAGCGACTTCTCTGTCAGTATTCCCCTGCCCTTTATCATTAACCATAAGATAAACAGTTTCGGCCCCGACATAATTCACAGTCATCACCCCTATCTGCTGGGTGACGCAGCACTGAGAACAGCTTACCGCAGAGACCTGCCCCTGGTATTTACGCATCATACCCTTTATGAGCAGTATACTCATTACGTGCCCCTGGATTCACAGGCCATGAAACGGCTGGCTGTTCTGCTGGCCACCAGCTACGCCAATCACTGCGCCCGGGTAATCGCGCCCAGTCAGAGTATTGCCGAACTTATTGCCCGCAGAGGTGTAAAAACCCCGATCCAGGTAATTCCTACCGGCGTGGACCTGGAATATTTTCATTCAGGCAAAGGCGCGGATTTTCGGAACCAGCACCAGATTCCTGAGGATGAACCTGTTATTGGCCACCTTGGCAGGCTTGCTCCTGAAAAGAACCTGGAATACCTGACCCGGGCAGTTGTCCAGGCCCTGAAAATAATACCACAGAAAGCCCGTTTTCTGGTGGTGGGTTCCGGACCCAGCCAGGAGCATATCCAGCAAATATTTGATGAAAATGGTTTAATTGACAGACTTATCATGGCAGGAAAACAAACTGGTCAGGAACTGGCAAACGCCTACAGGGCAATGAATATTTTTGTTTTTGCATCCAAGTCTGAAACCCAGGGGATGGTCCTTACTGAAGCAATGGCCGCTGGTGTGCCGGTCATTGCTCTGGACGCTTCCGGAGTCAGGGAGGTGGTCAGAGATGATTATAACGGCAGACTTTTAAATCAGGAAACCTCAGCGGAAACCTTTGGCCAGACGATTGCTGATTTTTTTGACAAAAAAAACCTGGACCACAGATGGGAAAAAAATGCTTACCATACAGCCGGCGAATTTTCCAGGGAGGCTTGCGTGCAAAAACTCATCAATACTTATCAGTCCCTGCTGGAAGAAAAAGAGAATGATGAAACTGCTGAAAAAGACTTGCCAGACGCGTGGGATAAACTGCTTTTATCCTTAAAAACCGAGTGGAGCATGCTCTTTGAAAAAGCCAATGTGCTTATGAAGGCAGTTCAAAACAAAGAAAAAAATG
>JBKHCI010000159.1:0-3415 GCA_046541915.1 Desulfonatronovibrio sp.
GATTTAGACCGCCTTGAAGCGAGTTTTTGCGGCCCTTTTGTCAAATTCCGGAACCCGCTTTCACGTATTCACCTTATAAAATTTTTAAAACATCCATACACAAGGAGAACAAAAAGGGAGCGCAAAGTGAAAGACTATACCATGGAAAGAAACAGAATGGTTGAGGAGCAGCTGGTTCCACGCGGCATTACAGACCCCCGGGTGCTCAATGCCATGAGATCTGTTCCCAGGCACCGCTTCGTGGAAGCAGGCCAGGAAGATATAGCCTATTCTGACCAGCCATTGCCCATAGGTCAGCAGCAGACCATTTCCCAGCCCTATATTGTCGCGCTCATGACCCAGGCCCTGGAACTGAAACCAGAAGACAGGGTCCTGGAAATCGGAACAGGCAGCGGATATCAGGCAGCTGTCCTGGCGGAACTTGCCCACACAGTTTATACCATTGAAAAAATTGAGCCGCTTCTGGAACAGGCCAGGACTGTTCTCAAAGCCCTTGGTTACGACAATGTCATCAGTAAGCTTCATAACGGCACTCAAGGTTGGCCCCAGCACGCGCCGTACAACGCGATAATGGTCACAGCCGGCGCTCCCGAAGTCCCCCGGCCCCTGTTGGAACAGATGGAAGAAGGAGGTAGAATGGTGATTCCGGTTGGGGATCAAACCCTTCAGGAAATGCTCAAGGTGACCCGGAAAAATGGTAATGTCCAGATGGAAAAAATCGGAGGATGCCGGTTTGTTCCCTTGCGCGGGGAACACGGCTGGTAAACATTGACCGAACTCATTTCTCTCATCTCAACAAAGGAGTAATCTCTTATGAAACGAGAAGCCATGTTCTATACAGGGCTGAAAAATGGAGCTGTTCGCTGTGATCTTTGCGCCCACCACTGCGTGATCCAGGATCAGGATTACGGATTCTGCACTGTACGCCAGAATATATCAGGCACTCTTTATTCTCATGTGTTCGGCGAAACCATAGCCCGCAACATCGATCCCATTGAAAAAAAACCTTTATACCATTTTCTGCCCGGAACAGCGTCTTTTTCCATAGGAACGCCGGGTTGCAATTTCAAATGCGGATTCTGCCAGAACTGGCAGATCTCCCAGGCCGGACAGAAAAGCGCGAGCCTTGGCAGCAGGCTTCTGCCGGATGAGGTGGTGCAGGAAGCCCTCATTAATAATTGTGCCAGCATAGCTTATACTTATACCGAACCCACTATCTTTTTTGAATACGCTTATGAAACAGCAAAGCTGGCCAGGGAAGAGGGAATCAAAAACGTCTTTGTGACTAACGGATACATAACCCCTAAAGCCCTGGATGTTGTGGCCCCGTATCTTGATGCCGCAAATGTTGATCTAAAGGCATGGGACAACGATTATTATAAAGAGCACTGCAAGGCCAGGCTGAAACCCGTACTTACGACCATCAGGCATCTCAAGGAGCTGTCTATCTGGCAGGAACTGACAACCCTGATAATACCCGGTGAAAATGATACTGATGAACAGCTTAATGGAATCGCTGAATTTATCGCCGGAGTCAGCACTGATATACCCTGGCATATCAGCGCGTTTCATCCCACCTATGAATTTATGGACCGGCAGTCAACTCCTGTAAAAACTCTTCAGAAAGCGGAGAAAATCGGTAAAAACCACGGTCTTCAATATGTTTATCAGGGAAATGTTCCCGCGGAAAACAGCACGCATTGCCCCGGCTGCGGGGAACAGGTGGTAACCAGAAATTATATGGGAATTCGCCGGATAAATATCACTGACAATAAGTGTCCTTCCTGCAACGCCCAAATTGCCGGGATCTGGCAATAGCAGCTTCAGGAATAAGGAATAGAGAAATGAATAAGACTAATAATGTTAAGCATGACGATGCTTCGATGGAAAGCGCGGCCACGGATGAACTGGCCCTGTTTACCGACCTTTATGAACTTACCATGCTTCAGGCTTATTATCATCAAAACATGCATAGAGACGCGGTATTTACTCTTTTTTTCCGTCGTCTCCCGGAAAGACGCAACTTTATGCTGGCCTGCGGACTTGATACTGTACTCGAATATCTTGAAAACCTGCGTTTCACTGAAAATGACATCCACTACCTGCGTACCCTGGACAAATTCTCTGAAGATTTTCTCAACTGGCTGCGGGACTTCCGGTTTACCGGTCAGGTCCGGGCGGTAGCAGAAGGCACCCCTGTTTTTCCCAATGAACCTATCCTGGAAGTCAAAGCCCCCATAGCCCAGGCTCAGCTCATTGAAACCTTTGTCATGAATCAGATCCACCTTCAAACCATTCTGGCCTCCAAGGTTCAACGACTGGTGAAAGCTGCCGGTGACCGGCCCATAGTCGATTTTGGAGCCCGGCGCATGCACGGAATCGACGCGGCCCTCAAAGGAGCCCGGGCGTTTTATATCGGAGGGTTGGCAGCTACTTCCAACGTCCTGGCAGGGAAAAGGTACGGCATACCAGCAACCGGGACCATGGCCCACAGCTACATTCAGGCCCACGAAGACGAAGCCGCGGCTTTTAAAAGCTTTGCCTCCCTCTATCCCCGGACTGTGCTCCTGGTGGACACTTACGACACCCTGGAAGGAGTTCGTAAAGTCATTGATCTGGCAAAGTCTATGGGCGATGATTTCAAGGTCAGGGCGGTACGTCTGGACTCAGGGGACCTGCTGGAGTTGTCCCGGAAAGCCCGTCTGACTCTGGATTCAGCAGGGCTGAACAAAGTTGAAATATTTGCCAGCGGCGGCCTTGATGAAGATGCCATCCAGGAACTTCTTGAATCCGGGGCTCCCATTGACGGGTTCGGGGTGGGAACTTCCCTGGGCGTCGCGGAAGACGCCCCTTCTCTTGATATCGCATATAAACTCAGCGAATACGCGGGCAGGGGCAGACTGAAGCTTTCAAGTGGAAAGCCTATCCTGCCGGGCAGGAAGCAGGTCTTTCGTTTTAAAAAAAACGGACAGTTTCTCCGTGACAGCATTGGCAGAAAAAATGAAAAATTGCCTGGCCAGCCGCTTCTGGAAGAGGTGATGCTTGAAGGTGAAAGACTGCCGGCCGGAAAAGTGGAGCTTGATAATATCAGAAAACACGCCCAGGCCCGAATAAAAGAATTGCCCGGACGGATCAGAAGGATCACTCCCGCGTCTCCTCCATACCTGGTTGAAGTAAGCAAGGCGTTAACTGACTATCAAAGCCAGGTGGAAAAGGAAGTATCTTCCTGAACCATGACATCTGAGTTCATACTCCCTAAACAAACAAGATAAGACATGCCGGTACAAAACTCCGAAGTAAGAGATATCTTTAACAAACTTGCCGACCTTCTGGATATTGAAGGGGCAAACGAGTTCAGGGTAAGGGCTTACCGTAACGCGGCCCGGACTGTTTCCGGTCTTTCCGCCAATATTTC
>JBKHCI010000160.1:0-3388 GCA_046541915.1 Desulfonatronovibrio sp.
AGGATATATTTCATGGGATTGGTCGGCATGTTATTCAGCCGGACTTCGTAATGCAGGTGGGGGCCGGTGCTGCGGCCAGTGTTGCCTACATAACCGATGAGCTGCCCCCGGGAAATTTCCTGGTTTTTTTCTACCAGGTATTTTTGCAGATGAGCGTATCTGGTGGTCAGTCCCCGGCCGTGATTCATGACCAGGGTGGTGCCGTACGCGCCGTCTTTGCCGGAGAAAGTAATTTTACCGTCGGCAGGCGCGTAAACCGGTGTGCCTGGAGGAGCTGAAATATCAAGGCCTTTGTGAAATTCCCGCTGTCCTGTAAATGGAGAGTTTCTATGGCCGAATTCCGAGGACACCCACCCTTGCGTCGGCCAGATGGAAGGAGTGCTGGATAAAAGTTCATTCTGATTCTGGATGGCCTGAATGATTTCCTGCTGTTTTACTTCTTCGAGTTTCGCCTGAATGCTTAACTGTTCGATAAAGCTGTGCATTTTTCTGGCAAGCATTTCCTGGCGATAAATGGGCAGAGAGTCTGAAAGGTTGCTCTCAGTAGGTCCGCCTACCGGCTGGTAATTATCTTTTTCTGCGGGTTCAAGATTGAGCATTACCTTCAGCCGGTCGTCAAATTCCCGGACCCTTTCCAGGTCTTGTTCCAGGCTTTTTATTTTATGGAAGAAAGAGGTGAGCTGAATGTTCTGGGACTGGGTCTTTTTCTGTGCCTGCTCCAGCTGGTGATTAGTTGACCGGTAATTTATATAATAGTCCCAGAGAAAAATATTTGAGCCAATAAGGACAAGAAACAAAAAGCTGACCAGAAAAAAGGTCCATCCCGGAACAGATATATTGGAGCAGTTACCATGTTTTTCTTTAAATATAACCAGCTGATATTTTTTAAAAAGCATGTAATTTTATCTCCACTGTTAATTTTATGCTCTGACGAGGATTCGGGGTTGGGCAGGGCTCTGAAAAAAAAGTTCTTCTTTGCTGAACTTGTCTGCCGTAATCATAACCAGAATAAAAACCCATGATCCATGCCTGGTTTCCGGCAGGGCGGCACACACTTTCCATACAGCTACTATTTAATCTGTAAATGTAAGTCAAGCTGCCATCTTTTAAGACCGCTGAGGATGTTTTTTCTGTATATTTTATTTTTCTGGTATATAAGATCAAGGATGTCTTCAACCTGGCCTCTTTTAGAAGATGAAGCTGACGGGCATGGATTTTCCCAGACAGGCAGCATCCATTTGCGGGCTGCATTTTTTATGTATTTTTTTTCCACCATGAGTAAAGGACGGATAACAGTCAGTTTCCCTTTGAAAAAGGATTCTCTGGCTGACAGTCCGTCCACCTTGCCTGTCTGGGTGAGGTTCATGAAAAAGGTGGCCGCAAGGTCGTCGGAATTATGCCCGAAAGCCAGGTGGGTTAAATTGTATTTCCTGCACAGGTTGAAAAGTATTTTTCTTCTTTGCCAGGAACAGATAAAACACGGAGATTTCGTGTTTTCCGGCTGATGAGCCCGGGGGCCGATGCCGGTTGTTTCAATATGCGCTGAAATGCCGGATTCATTCAGCCAGTTTAGAAGGGGAAGATGGTTGTCCGGCTTAAACCCGGGATTGACATGAAGGATCATTATTTCAAATTTGAACGGTACAATCCTTTGCCTCAGCAGTAAAACCTGGGTCATTGTCCAGCTGTCCACACCCCCTGAAAGGGCGATGCCCACTCTGGCTCCGGGATGGATCATCCTGGTCTGCTGCATCAGCTTGCCGCATCTGCCCAGACATGTTTTCTGGGCGAAATTAAGTTTTTGTCTGAATCCCATGTAAATTTTCACCATATTCCCCGGCCCGGCCGGGGGGATTAATGTCCCTGCCGAGCCTGGCGCGCATCAGGTCTTGACAGCTGAAAAATAGTATATAGTAGGTTCTTTGTTTGTCCTCAAGAGAATTCTGTTTATCCTGGAAATTCTTCTTGACCTTTGCTTGTCGAGTCAGCTATTAATTTATGTTTTTTAACAGTTATTTTTTTGTTTTTTAAATTTTTATATATCATGAGGTAGCCATGGCCAGAATTACTGTAGAAGATTGTCTGGAGCAGGTAAATAACAGGTTTTTGCTTGTTCAGATGACTGTCAGACGTCTCAAGCAATACCGTGAAGGTTACGAACCCCTTGTAGACAGCAAAAACAAGCAGATAGTCACTGCTTTGCGAGAGATTGCGGCCGGAAAAGTATTGCCGTCAAAATCCATCCATAAAGCAGGAATCAAGGTTGATTAAAAATGGCTGAGAAGAGAGACTATTATGAAGTGCTTGGTGTTTCCAGGCAGGCAGGGGACGAAGAAATAAAGAAAGCTTACCGCAAGCTTGCTTTCAAGTATCATCCTGACAGAAATCCTGATGATCCCCAGGCAGAGACCATGTTTAAAGAGGCTGCTGAGGCCTATGAAGTTCTGCGTGATCCGGATAAGAGACAAAGATATGATCATCTTGGCCATGCAGGACTGAATAACAATGGATTTGAAGGTTTCAGGTCCAATGAGGATATTTTCAGTTCTTTTTCAGATATTTTTGGCGAGTTTTTTGGCTTTGGCAGCCGGCAGTCAGGACCGAGACCGCAATCAGGCGCTGATCTGCGCTATAATCTGAATATTTCTTTTCGGGACGCGGCCAAGGGTACTGAAGTAGAGCTTGAGCTGCCCAAAAGAGAATCCTGCGGCCGGTGCCAGGGCAGCGGTTCAGAGCCCGGACATTCACCGGAAACCTGTCAGCACTGCCAGGGAATGGGGCAGGTCCGCCGTTCTCAGGGTTTTTTCCAGGTGGCCATGCCATGTCCGGTGTGCAGGGGGCAGGGGGTAATCATAGCCCATCCCTGCAGTGAATGCTCAGGCCGGGGCATTGTGGTCATCAATAAGAAAATCAAGGTCAGGGTTCCCGCAGGCGTGGACAATGGAAGCAGGCTCAGGCTCAGAGGAGAAGGAGAGCCGGGTGAGCATGGAGGCCCTCACGGAGATCTTTATGTTGTAATTTATGTGGATGAAGACAAGATCTTCAAAAGACAGGGCCAGGATATAATTGTCAGTGAAGAAATATCTTTTGTTCAGGCTGCTCTGGGTTCAAAAATCGAAGTCCCCACCCTGGATGACCCAGTAACCATGGAAATCCCCAAAGGAACCCAGAGCGGAAAAGTCCTGCAGCTGAAAGGCCTTGGCCTGCCTCACCCAGGTACCCCGCACAAGGGAGATCTCCTGGTTCAGATTCATGTCAAAACACCCACCAGAATCACCAAAAAACAGGAAGAACTGCTCCGGGAGTTTGACCGTCTTGAAGCACAGAAAACCGGCCGGAAGGTTAAGCGTTTTTTTCAGAAAGTCATGGGCGAGTAGGGAATGGTGAA
>JBKHCI010000041.1:0-14776 GCA_046541915.1 Desulfonatronovibrio sp.
TTTTGATTTAGACCGCCTTGAAGCGAGTTTTTGCGGCCCTTTTGTCAAATTCCGGGACCAGCTTTCACGGATTCAGGTTAATTGACTCTGTGCTCTCCATGAACTCTGTGGTAAGCAATATGATCATTAAACAAACAATAAAGGAGAAATCAACAGATGGAAAAAACAAGAATCGCAGTACCCTCAACTAATCCGGGCGGTATGGAAGCCGCGCTTGGCCAGCATTTCGGACATTGCGACCTGTACACAATCATTGATGTAGAGAACGGGAAGGTAGCAGATATTCGGACCCTGCCCAATGTCCCTCATGTCCAGGGCGGATGCATGGCCCCGGTTAATTATCTGGCTGAGAACGGGGTTAACGTACTCATAGCCGGCGGCATGGGTATGCGGCCCTTAATGGGTTTTAACCAGGTAGGGATTGAAGTATTTTTCGGAGGCAATGCCGCTAACGTTGGGGACGCGGTCAATTCCCTTCTGCAAGGCCGGCTGAGCAGGTTCACCGCTGAAAATACCTGCGGCGGAGGTCAGGCTTAAAAGCCTGGACTGATAATGGGAAAAAACATGAATATCCTGCTGACCACACCAAAACCTGAAGAACTGAAAGAGTTTGTAACAGGTCTGAAACAGGAATCATGCCACCCTGTTCTTGCTGAAAACGGTGAAAAAACCCTGGATCTGATCAGCTCTGCAAAACCGGGACTGGTAATCGTTGATGACCGCCTTCCGGATTACGGGGCATTGACATTGATCAGGGAAATCGTAACGCGGGACGCCATGATCAATACCGCGGTAATCACCGGAATGGATGATTCGGAATTCCATGAAAAGAGTGAAGGACTTGGTGTGTTTATGAAACTGCCTTTGAAACCACAGGCTCAGGACGCAAGGGAACTGATTCAAAACCTGAAAAAGATTATTTAGTTTCCATCCGGAAAGTCTTCCTTTCCGGATGTTGAAAATATCGGTTTTCTTTCCGGAAACGAGGAGTTTTTTCTTTTGGCAAGGAAAGGGGGGAATTATGAGGAGGCGTATCTTAATACGTTGACGAATAATTGTGCAGATTGACACCGCAAAAAGTAAAAAGAACCGTTTCCGGATGAAAACTATTTAAGCAGTCTGTGGTAAAGGTCTCTGCTCTGCCTGTTAGAGACGATTCTTAATAAAATCGCATAATATGCACTGACTGCCAAGCCGGTTTCATCTGTGCTTGTGTAGCTTGGATTAAATCCTGAAACCCGCCCTGACCCGATCAGCGACCTCACACGCAGGGGCGGGTTTCATAATATGAAAGCCCTGAGCCATATCGCAGCCCAGTTTTTTTAAATTATCAAGAATCTCCTCGTTCTCCACTCCTTCAGCCACCACTTTCAGGTCAAGATTATGCGCCAGATCAATAATGGACTTGACAATCTTGGCGTCATTTCTGTCCTTATGCATCTGCATGACAAAGGAACGGTCAATTTTCAGCAGCTGGACCGGGAGGTCTTTCAGATAAGAAATTGAAGAATATCCTGTGCCAAAGTCATCAATGCTCAGCCTGACTCCCATTTCGTGAATGGCGTTCAAGGCACGAAAAGATTTCCTGGGAGCGGTCATAAATGCGCTTTCTGTAATTTCCATTTCAAGCAGACAAGGGTCAACCATTTCCTTTTTCAGGACGCGGTCAACCATTTCCGGTAAATGGCCTTCCTGAAGGTCGCGCACTGACAGATTCATGCTTATCTGGATCTTCAGACCCATGTCCTGCCACTGTTTAATCCGGGCCACAGTCATCTCCAGGACCCTGGAAGTCAACTCCCTGATCATCCCGCCCTGCTCAGCCAGAGGAATAAATTCTCCGGGAGAAATGAATCCTCTGCTTGGGTGAATCCACCTCAAAAGGGCCTCAACCCCGATGACTTTTTCTTCTGGAAGGCATATCTTTGGCTGGTAATACAGATCAAGCTCATTCCTATCCAGACTTTTCCTGAGCTCTCCCATAAGACTAAGACGATTGATTCCGGAAGAAGCAAGGGTGGGGTCATAAATTGTGAGCCCGGTTTTTCTTCTCTTGGAAGCATACATGGCCACATCTGCCCGGCTCAGAATCTGGCCCATATTATTGCCGTGATCCGGATAAAGCGCAATCCCGATGCTGACATCAAGAACCAGGGCCTGGCCGTCAATATCAAATGGAACAGCCATAATTTCAATAATTTGAGCGGCGGCTTCAGAAGCCAGATGCCTGGCGTCCGGCCCTTTAATAATTATGCCGAATTCATCGCCGCCCATCCTGGCAAGCCTGTCATCATCCTGGACAACTTCCTTAAGCCTGAACCCTACCTGAACCAGAATTTTATCGCCTGTATCATGTCCCAGAGACTCATTGACTTCCTTGAACATGTCCACGTCTATGAGCAGAAAAGCCACCTGGCAGGTTCCATCACTGTCCTGGGCAGCCTTAATGTCTTTTTTCAGCTTATTGCAGATTACTTCCCTGTTGGGCAGATGAGTCAACCGGTCATAACAGGATTGTACCTCAAGCTGTCTGGTCCGGGTAATAACGGAGTTCTTCAGCTTGAGATTGGCATCCTTAAATATCTTATAGAGTTCAAAACTCTCCAGGGCGTTGGCACTGCCTGATAATACTATACTTAACAGGGACCAGGAAACATCGGGAATACTGGCGGAATCTTGACGGATGATCCCCATAAACATACCTCTGACCCTGGAACTTGTGGAAATTACATGCAGAACAACATGTTCTCCAGGAGTCTGGGTTGCCAGAGTAAGAGGCCTTTTTTCCCGCATTGCCCAGTTAAAAAAACCCTGTTCTATGAGGCTGTTGAGGTCTGTACCTGGATTTCTTCCGGTGTTGGATGGTTCCCAGTAAGCAGGATAAAAGTCGTTATCCTCCTCATTTACCAGATAAATAACCATATCATGAAAACCGATTAGCCGGGCAACCCGAAGACAGGTTTCTTCCAGAATGACTTTGGGACTTTCCAGTTCGTTTATGCTCTGATGAAAATCCATCAGGGACGCAGCCAGTTCAAGCGCGTCCAGGGTAAAGCGGTTGACTTCCTCAAGATGCTCAAGCCTTTTTTCCAGCTTGTGTATCTGGTTCTGGTTATTTTGCGCGTGCTGATTGTTACTCATCTGTTTGCCGTCAGACCCTGTTAAAAAGAAGTCTGTATATATTGTCCACCTGAGCCATGGTTAGCTTAACCGTTTGTTGCAGAACTCCGGAATCAAGGCGTGAATTCAGCCAGCTTTGTTCATCAGGCGCAGGAATCACAGCTTCTCCCCCGGAACCGATCCCGGATCCAACAGCAAGTATATTAGCCATGTGCACCATGGTTGCCTCCATGGGGAAGCGGGAAACAGCAGGCCTTTCATGATAACGAACTCCTGACTCCACCCGGAGGGGGAGTTTCCATTTCTTAAGCAGATTCGCGCCCAGAACGGCATGATCATTTTTGAAGTAGGACTTTTCTGCCCGGGCCAATGCTATCCTCTTTTGTCTGGCCATGGACAAAACCTGCAGATACTCACCAGGATAATAACTTAGCATGATCAGTTTGCCGATATCATGAAGAAGTCCGCATACAAAAAAGAGTTCGCTGTTGGGAAGCTTGCAGTGATTGGCCAGGGTTTTGGCTCCAATAGCGCAGGCAATGCTGTGTTTCCAGAATGACTCCATGTCCATTATTTCCGGAGATATGTTCTCGAACCTGGAAAGCGCGCTAATGCCCAGGGCCAGAGAGCTTAACTGTCTTGTGCCGATTATGGTCACCGCCCTGCTGATAGTATCAATTCTGGAGGGAAAGCCGTAAAAGGCACTGTTGACCAGCTTAAGGAGTTTTGCGGCCAGGGCCTGATCCTTGCTGATAATATCCCCGATATGTTTTGAAGATGTCCTGGGATCTTTTATGGCTTCCTGGATAAGAAAAAAGATCTCAGGCAGGGATACCAGCCTGACATCGTTACCAATCCTGGATTCCGGATCAGCAAGCCTTCGGTCTTTTCTGCCGGGCTGCTGTTCTTGAAAATCATTTTGTCCTGAGCAATAATCATCCGCCTGTTCGTGGGCATCGTCATCGCTGTAAAGGGTAAAAACATCCACCAGGGTTCGGCACAGCAGACTGTCAGGGTTATAATCCTGGAACCTGTTCAGAATCTTTTTCCTGATTTTTTTCAATGCTTCAGGATCATGCCGGGTGGCTTTATCTTCTTCCCTGTTTCCTTCGCCCTGAATATTTGCCTGGCTTACTCCCCATATCTTAAAAACCCGCAGGTGTTTTTCCTGAACAGTCAGTCCCTTCCCCAGAAGAAAACGGCCGTTACTGTCCCTGATGTCCTCGCAAAGCACCATGCCCGGCCTGATATCGTCTACATACATAAGTCCCATAAATGTATCTTGAGGCAAAAAAATAAAAGTTGCAAACGTTTATTAATTAGTCTGATTATAACTTTTCAAAAACAAAGAAAAAAAAGTACCGTTCCCACTTGAATCCGTGAAGTTGGTATTTTTGAACTTATTTATTACGCAGATTTCGAGGTTTGACAATAGGTCCGCAAACTGCTTGAGAGACTTACGCGGACTTAATCAAAATCATTAAAACATCTGAGTTGACCCAGAAAACAAACAAGATTCCCCAGTAAAACCTAATCACGGGCAAGGCCTGGATTTTAATTCAGACCGCCTTGAAGCGAGTTTTTGCGGCCGTATTGTCAGGAGACCTGAACCCGCTTTCTCGGATTCAGGTTTCCTGATGAAAGCTAGATGGGCAGATACATATCAAGTTCCCGTTGAGTCACCCGGGTGCGGTGCTCTTCCCATTCCCTGGTCTTAATGGCCATTAGATTGCCATAAAGCCGCTCACCCAGCATCTCCTTGAGAAAGGTGCTTTTTTCGGCCTCTACAAGGGCTTCAAACATGGATTTAGGCAGAAAACGCTCATCCCAGATCTTCTTTTCCAGAGATTGGAAGTATGCCTTGCCGGCGTCGGGCTTGGAGCATTCCAGATCTTCCCGGATACCCTGGATGCCCATTTTAATATATGCCGCCATCTGCAGATAGACATTCCCGGAAGGATCAGGGCTTCTTATTTCCAGCCTGGTAGCCTGCGGATTTGTAGCATAGGGAATCCGGACCATGGATGTCCTGTTTCTTGGCCCCCATCCCACCACCACAGGGGCCTCACGTTCAATGACGTATGCCTTGTAGGAATTAAAGGTTGAGGCCATAAGTATGGATGTCTGCCGGGCATACTTAAGGACTCCGGCAATGAATCTGCGGGCCAGGAGACTGATCCCGTGTTCATCATCCTTATCATAAAACACATTATTCCCGTCTTTGTCCTGCATGGACAGGTGGATATGCATGGCATTGCGGTTCTGACCATCAAGGGGTTTGGGCATAAAGCTGGCATGATATCCATGCTCCGCAGCCACCATATGGGTCACGTAAGTAAAAAGAAGGGTACGGTCAGCTGCAGTAACAGGAGACGAACATTCAAAATTTATTTCATGCTGGGAAGGGCTGACTTCATGGTGAGCCTTTTCAAAGGGAACATCACAATCCATCAGGATATCGATTATATGGTTACGCACAGCCTCACCCTTATCCTTGGGATCAGCATCACAATAACCCGCATTATCCGTATTCAGATTTTTGGAATATTGATCTTTATTAAACAGAAAAAACTCATATTCCGGACTGGCCAGGAACTTAAATCCAAATTCATCAAAGGCCTCCTGGACCGCACTCTCCAGAACATATCTGGGATCAGTCCTTGCCCTTTGACCCAGTTCATTGTGAATAGTCCCCACAAACAATGAGGTGTTCTTGCCGGTAAACCTGATTCTTTTCAGGCTGTCCAGGACAGGCATGAGTATGCGGTCGCTTTTATCTACCGTGGCTATTCCGGCCACAGAACTGCCATCAAAGCCAATGCCGTCATCAACTATGGCTCTGATATTCTTGGGATTGACAGGCAATCTCCTGAGCCTTCCATTAAGGTCGGTAAAGGCTATCTCCGTAGAATCAGATTCCTTGATAAGCTTTTCAATTTTTTCCAGTTTCACGTCTTTTCTCCTTTTGATTGGAAAATCCGGGGTGAATAAATTTATCATGAAAACTGCCGGCAGTGACCAGGGCGGAAGGCAGGCAGAATAATGCAGGGAGGGGATTTCGACCAGGACAAACAGTAATAAGAAGCATTCTTAAACAACCGAAAATCAACAGAATCGCAGACCGCAGCAGACTTAAAACCTTTAGACAGTGAGTTATGACAGGAAATAAGTATGAAACCAAAAGAAAAAAGCAGGGCAAAACAGGGGGAGGGTGATTTTCTTTGCAGGCATTCATAAAATAAGCCCGGAACTACCGTAAACAATTCAGGCCTGCTTATCTGCCAAGCTCATTGATAAACAGGCCTGGATTGGTCATTCTGCTATTATGGGCAAAGTAGTAGTCTGTCCTTTGTAATTTCTTAAAACATATTCTTTTTCGTTCTTTTCCTGAATATAATAATCAGGCATAAGAGGTATCTTGCCGATATTTGTGGCGATCACATACATTGGCTGAGCCAGTCCAGTGGTATGTCCGCGCAGGCTGTCCCTGATAAGTTCAGCGCCTTTTTCCACAGGTGTTCTGAAATGATCAATGCCCGGAGCCGGCTCACAATAAAAAAGATAATACGGTTTAATCCTTACGGAAAGCAATTTCTGGTGCAGGCGTTTGAAGGTTTCAACATCATCATTGATTCCCCTTAGAAGCACTGCCTGATTGCCGACATTCACTCCACACTTAAGAAGATTAAAAACAGCTTCAGCAGTCTGCTCGGTAATTTCTTTGGGATGATTGCACTGGGTATTAATCCATATGGGAACCCGGTGAAAGTCGCCCAGAATTTCCATCAGTTCCGGCGTGATCCGCTGAGGCAGAACTATAGGAGTCCTGGTTCCAAACCTTATCATCTCAATGTGGGGAATACGGCGCAGTTCGTTAATGATGCGGTCAAGTTTGTCGTCGGACAGAATAAACGGGTCTCCCCCGGTTATGAGTACATCCCTGATTTCTGTATGTTCCCGAATCCAGTCCAGACCTTCATTAAGGTCGAAGCGCAGGGTCAAATCCCTGTCCACCACCATCTCCTTACGAAAGCAGTGCCGGCAGTAATTGGCGCACACATCAGTAACTGTAAAGGCTATACGGTCATGGTATTGCCTGGCAATACAATCCGGCCTTTTCTCGCCTACAGCCCTGTTTTCCTTAAAAATCAGATAATCCTTCAGTCCAAAGCGGTTTTCCTGCTCTTTCCGGCAAGGAATGACCTGCTTGCGGATTGGGCATGCCGGATCATCTGGGTCCATGAGGGACGCGAAATAAGGAGTGGTTCCCCATTTGGTGTCCATACCCTCAATTGCTTCTTTTTCTTCTGGGGAAACATTGATATATTCTTCAAGTTTGTCCAGTGTATTAACGATATTCTGGAGTTGGTTTATCCATTCTTGCATTTTACCACCTCAAATTCAGCTTTATTTAATAATTACAGCCCTTTTCCATTTATATCATTGAGGCAGGCCTTCCATGCGGAGGCTTTTTTCTCTCTTTGCTATAGGTATTCTTCTGCATTTTATATCCCCTGGCAACTATGGTATTGCCGGGCTTTAGTACGTGATCCTAAAAGGGTCAAGCATAATTCGGGCAAGAGTTAAAAATATGTTTCAAATGACTGGCAATTCTGTTGTTTTTTGCCCGGCCCGGATAATACCTGGGCAAAAATTATCGCTCAGAGATTCAGTCAGTCCAGAGGGCTGCGATTACCATTTGACAGAATCAACTTTGGAATCCTAAAAAACATGAAACTGTTCACCACAAATTAAGAGATTTTATCTTACAGGGCCGCGACAGTAAATTTTGCAACACAAGAAAATCGGATTGGCTCCAAGGTAAAAACATGGTGAATATACAGAAAAATATCAACTTTCCACCTTAAATCCGGGAAAAATCATGTTGGAAGAACATCTGGCCCTGGCCTTTTTATTGACCGCTCTTGCGGGTCTTTCCACCGGCATAGGAAGCTTCATCGCCTTTTTCACCAGTCATACCAACAAAACATTCCTGTCCATGGCCCTGGGTTTTTCCGCAGGAGTCATGATCTATATATCCTTTGTGGAACTGATACCTGAAGCCCTGGGAAAGCTGGAAGCCATCCATGGCCAAAACATGGCGGCCTGGATGATGACTGCCGGATTTTTTGCCGGGGTCTTTTTTATAGCCATTATTGATCGCCTTGTACCTGAACATGAAAATCCGCACGAAGCCAGAAAAGTAGAAGAAATCCAGACCGGAGTGGACCGCGAAAAAATGCGGCGCATGGGAGTCCTGGCCGCCCTGGCCATTGCCATCCACAACTTTCCTGAAGGCTTGGCCACTTTTTTTACAACCCTGGCTGATCCCACCCTGGGCCTGGCCATTGCAATAGCCATTGCCCTGCATAATATTCCCGAAGGCATTGCCGTAGCCGTGCCCATCTATTTCGCCACCGCAAGCAGAGCCAAAGCATTCTGGCTGTCCACTTCCTCAGGCCTGGCTGAACCCCTGGGCGCTTTGATCGGCTTTCTGATCCTAAGGCCCTATATCTCGCCCACAATAATGGGCCTTGTCTTTGCTTTTGTGGCTGGAATAATGGTCTTTATCTCTCTTGATGAACTCTTCCCCGCAGCCAAAGAATACGGCAAAGGCCACCTGGCCATATACGCCCTCATAGCCGGCATGCTGATCATGGCCTTGACCCTGCTCATGCTTATGTAGTTTTCATCGCCTCAGTCCATACGCCTGTTTGTTCAGATATCTCCGTTCTCCAGGATTTTTTCATCTTCATAAGGACTCAATACCTTTCTGTACCACTCAAGCTTGGCATGCTCCATGGCGCTGGAACACATGCTCAGACTGGCATAGCTTTTTCCTGTCCGGTTGATAATAAGCCTGGAAAGCTTGTATATGCAATAATTAAGCTCTCCTTGATTTTGAACGTTTTCAGCCAGCTCCTGCAGAACCTCGTCAAACACAGCTCTTCTGTCTTGTGTGATGTATGGCATTAGCAACCCCCGTGCTTATTTTGTCCGTCCCTTATACCCAGCAGAACACGGTAAGGCCCGGGAGTACCAGGCGGGACAAGAGCCAGCCTGTCCCTGTCCTTTAGTACTGTGGAAAAAGGAGCGATCCGGCCGTTGACAAACGCGGCTTCCACCTTTTCCCGGTCAAGGCCGAGAACCCTGAGTACATCATCCACTGTCTGGCCTTCCAGAATTTCCATAGAATCATCAAAACTCTCGTATCCTGATGCTCTGAGCTCATTTTGCAGAAATGAAAAGGCCTTGAAACTGATTGTTGCCATGCAGTATTCCTCCTGATGAATGCAGCCTCAACCCGCGGCCTGCCCATGTTGCCGGTTGTCAATTCTCATAAATTTTTCCATGCCGCACCTTGTGCACTTATGACAGGGCTGGTCCGGGCAGATTCTGGTGGGCAGGGCCTTGTGATACCTGGTCCATTCATTTTTCAGATAGTCCTTATCTATTCCGATATCAATGACATCCCAGACAAAATCTGTATCAAGAGAAAACTCCCGGTCAATATAGTCTTCCATGTTTCCAGGCCAGAGCTTCAGGGCGTTTCTCCAGCTGTTGTCATTTTCCGCCGCCAGAACCAGCAGATCATGAACTTTTTCATCTCCCCTTGAAAGAAGGCCCTGAAGTCTTGCTCCAAAAGGTTTTTCCGCGCTGAATTTGAGTCCTTTGTACCCGGAACACATCTTCTTGAAAATTTTGGTTTTTTCCAGAAACATTTCCTGGCTTTCCATGGGCGCCCATTGAAGCGGGGTCCAGGGTTTGGGCACAAACATGGAAGCACTGATGCTGATGAGATCCACGCCTTTATTTTTTTTACCCATGCCGACCTTTCTTGCCTGTTCAAGCCTGTCCAGAAAAGAGGCAAGTTCAGCAAAATCATCGGCATCTTCGCCTGGAAGCCCCAGGATAAAATACAGTTTTAAAGTATTGAACCTGAGTTCACTGATGAGTTCTACTGCATCAAAAAACCTGTCCTGATTAAAATGCTTGTTCATTGCGGCTCTCAGGTTCTGGCTCACCCCTTCCACAGCCAGGGTGATCGTCCTGGTCCCGCACTTTCGGAGAAACTCCAGCAGATTTCTGTCCAGGCCGTCCGCCCTTACAGATGAAAGGGAAAATTTGATCTGTCTGTTATGGAGCCAGACAAGGAAAGGCTTGAGATCAGGCCAGTCAGTCAGGGCTGTACCCACAAGACCGACTTTACGCGGAGAAGCATCCTGAACAAGCTGCTTTATATTGCTGAGACTGGATTGCCTTGGTGGTCTGTAAATAAACCCGGCCGCGCAGAATCTGCAGCCGTAAGGACATCCCCGGTTGATTTCCACCAGAAAACTGTCCCGGAAGACAGAACTGGCAGATACAAAAGATGAGCAGGACGGACTGGGAAGTTCAGCATGGTTTTTTATGGAAATTTGCTTACGGACCTTATTTTTCTGTCCCGGGATAAGTACCCCTGGAAACTCAGATATTTTTTGAAGAGCCAGATCACAAGAATTTCCGGACAGCCATTGATCCCTCACAGCGTGGGCCACCGGAGCGAACTTGCCCTCTGATTCACCCACAAACAGGAAATCCAGACTGGGAGCCACAGGGAAAGGGTTGAGAAAAGCAATGGGACCGCCGGCCATTACCAGGGGCCAGTCCTTTCTCTCATCCGCCCTGACCGCTATATCTTCAGCCTTAAGAATATTTATCAGACACAGATAATCGCCTTCAAAATTCAGGCTGAAACAGATTAAAGGATAAACCCCGAGCTTTTTGTCTGAATCCGGAGACACAGCCTTCCGCGCGTCCTTGTCCCAGAAAAAACGCTCAACATAAAAGCCGTCATCATAGCCAAGCTCCCTGTATACAGTCTGCCAGCCCAGGCATGAAAGGGCCTGGGGCTCCTGTTCCGGAAACACCAGGGCCACGGGAAGTCGCCCCCCCCATTCCCTGGCAGGGATTGGTCCGACTCTGTTCATTAAATCCCGGCCCCGTAATATTTGAACTTAGTCAGCCTGCCTCCTGATAAATGACGGAATCTCAAATTCATCCTCATCAAAGATAAACTCTTCATTTTTCTTGCCGGAACCAGTGCCGGCATGAGGCTCGCTCCTGGTGTCAACATCTTTCCTGGTCCTTAAGTAAGTGGGAATATTCAGATTTTCCTTGCCCTCAGGGTCGACCTGCACAGACCTGGGCCGCTGAACATATTTGGAACCAGTCCTCTGTGAATCCAGCCTGGTCACATTGGGATTATTTTCAGCAATCTTTTCAATTCGGTCCTCAATGCCCGTGGCAATAACTGTTATCCGGATCTCATCTTCAATTTCCTCATCAAAGACAGTCCCAAAATAAATCTGGGCGTCTTCATGGGCCGCCTCATGAATAATCTCTGCTGCCTCGCTGACTTCATCAATAGCCAGGTCAGTGCCGCAGGTCACATTCATAAGCACGCCCCTGGCACCGTCAATGGAAACGTCTTCCAGAAGCGGACTGGTAATGGCCTTCATGGCCGCTTCCCTGGCCCGGCCTTCGCCCTTGGCAATTCCCGTACCCATCATGGCCAGACCCATCTCAGACATGACCGCCTTGACATCGGCAAAGTCCAGGTTGATCAGTCCGGGAACCATAATCAAATCTGAGATACCTTTAACTCCGTAGTAGAGCACTTCATCGGCTTTTTTGAGCATTTCCAGAAAACCTGCCTTTTTAGAGGCCAGGGACAGCAGGCGGTCATTAGGGATGGTAATAATGCTGTCCACAACTTCCTTGAGACTTTCAATTCCTTTATCTCCCTGACTGCGTCTCCTTTTGCCTTCAAAATAAAAGGGCTTGGTGACTACTGCCACTGTCAGGGCGTCCATTTCCTTGGCCACCTTGGCTATGACCGGTGCCGCTCCGGTTCCGGTTCCGCCCCCCATGCCCGCGGTCACAAAAACCATGTCGCAGCCATGCAGGATTTCCCGGAGCTGATCAATGCTCTCCTGGGCTGCTTCTTTGCCCACTTCAGGATCAGCTCCGGCTCCAAGACCTTTGGTCAGCTTCTCGCCAAGCTGAATTTTGTGTTCCGCTTTTGAATGTTTAAGGGCCTGCAGATCTGTATTGGCAACAATAAAGGTAACCCCCTTCATTGCTGAACAGATCATGTTGTTTACGGCGTTTCCGCCGCCTCCGCCGACTCCTACGACCTTGATTCTGGCGTTGCCTTCCATTTCAATTTCCTGAAATTCCATGGCTTCCTCCTTCCCCTGTATATTGCATATTCAACATTAAAAAATAACGGCAATCTATAATTGCGCAGGGACAAACCCTATTTTATGTCCACAAACCATTTACGCATCTTGGTCAGGATGCGGTTAAACATATTTTTATCTCTGATTCTGAAACTTTTCTCAGTGCTTTCTTTTTCAGCTCCGTAAATTAATACTCCCACAGCCGTGGCAAACATGGGATTATTTACTACATCCCTCAAGCCCCCGACCTTTCTGGGATATCCTATCCTGGTGGGCAGATTAAAAATCTGTTCAGCCAGTTCCTGGGCACCTTCAATAAGGGATGCTCCCCCGGTCAGGACCACTCCCGCTCCAATGGAATCTTTGTAGCCTGAACGAATAAGTTCCTGATCCACCAGCACAAGCAGCTCCTCCATGCGCGGTTCGCAGATCTCAGCCAGGACATGCCTGGAAAGTTTGCGCGGGGAGCGTCCTCCCACACTGGGGACTTCAATAATCTCATCATCCTGAATAATATCAGCCAGAGCGCATCCATATTTGACCTTGATCTTTTCCGCAGCCACCATGGGTGTGCGCAGTCCAAAAGCAATGTCATTAGTCAGATTGGCTCCCCCGATGGCGATAACTCCGGTATGCTTTATGGAGTCATTGCTGAAAATCGCCACATCAGTGGTTCCTCCTCCTATATCCACCAGGGCCACTCCAATTTCGCGTTCTTCTCCGGTGAGAACCGCCTTGGAAGAAGCCAGTGATTCCAGGGCTATGTCAGACACGTCCAGCCCGGAACGGTGACAGGACCGGACAATATTCTGAGCACTGCTTACCGCCCCGGTGACAATATGCACCTTTACCTCAAGCCTGACTCCGGCCATGCCCAGCGGATCGGCAATACCTCGCTGATCGTCCACAATATATTCCTGAGGCAGAATATGTATCACCTCCCGGTCCAGGGGTATGGCCACTGCCTTGGCAGCATCAATAACCCTCTCTACATCCCTGCTTCCAACCTCTCCCCCTTTGACCGCGATAACTCCATGACTGTTAAAGCCTTTGATATGGCTGCCGGCAATCCCGGCGTAAACCGAATGGATTTCGCAGCCAGCCATGAGTTCCGCTTCTTCCAGGGCCTTTTTTATTGACTGGACCGTCTGTTCGATATTGACCACCACTCCCTTGCGAAGACCTGTTGACGGGCTGGTTCCAATTCCAACAATATCCACCCCGTCCGGAGATATCTCTCCCACCACGGCAGATATCTTGGTTGTGCCCAGATCCAGTCCTACTATCAATTCAGGTTTAGTCATAAAGTCATCCTTGTTTTTCAGTTAGGAAATTTATCTTTTTAACCGGACGTCCTGTCTGCCGTGTTCATCCCATGCACTCTTGACTGCAGCGTCCCCACAGCTGGACTTGTCCTGTTTTTTTACTGTTTTCCCGAAGCGTATCCCACCCAGGCATTTTTCTCCGCGATAATAATTTTTTCCACAGATTCCCTTTCTTCTCTTTTTCCAAGATCTGTCCATACCCTGCCAAGTTTTGCTGATCCGGATTCCAGAATGGAATTATCCAGAGTAAGCGTCAGGCCCGGGGAATGCGCATACATTTCCACGGTCCCTGCTCCTTCGATCCTGATCCAGGAGATATCATTAAGGGAAAACGGGAATTCCCTGCTCTCCAGAAATCCAACCACTGCTTCCAGATCAGATTTATCCGCCTGGCCCTGAAGATGTAAAATTGGCAGAGACACATACCTCTGCGGACTTACTTGAGTAATAACCTGTCCTGTTTCATCTGCGTAACAGAGCTTATCCTGGTCCTGCAGCCAGAAATAGGCCTGTTTTTCCGTTATATTGATCACCAGCCTGTCAGGAAAAACCCTTTTCACCGACACATCCTCAGTCCAGGGATTTTTATCCAGCACACTGTGCATATCTGACATATTCAGCTGCAGAAGATTGTCTCCGGCATTTACGTTGAGCAGCTCAGTCAATTGAGAATATGTAAGCTGTTTATTGCCGGTAATCTCTATCTCCCTGAGCCCGAAAAAATCACTGTTTACAGCCCTGTTATAACCATACAGAAGCACAATACTGACCAATATTATAAAGCCCAGGCTGACAGCTATGAGAAAAGACAGACCAACCAGTCTGTATACGGCCACAAATATCCCTTTAATCAGACCCACGGTCCTGCTCTTGGGGCGCTGTCTCGATCTGCTGGCCCTTTGCCCCATACGAATGCTCGCGCTGTAAGCCATCAAACAACCTTTACTTCAAGTTCAAGTTCTGCTCCGAACATCTTCTGCACTGTCTGTCTGGCCTGAGATATCAGATCCAGAGCCGCACTGCTGCTGCCTCCGCCCATATTGACCAGAAAGTTGGAATGCTTCCGGGAAAAACAGACCCGGCCATTAACTTTCCCCCTGAATCCGG
>JBKHCI010000161.1:0-3368 GCA_046541915.1 Desulfonatronovibrio sp.
TAGTCAGATTTTGACTAACGGGCTCAGGGCTGGTCAGACAAGCAGCAATGGCGAAAACCAAACAGGATGCAGGCTTTCCTCGCAGCATGGTGAATAGATACAATTTTTGTAGAACATCCAGGAGCAGGATATGTCCCCAGAAGAAAAGCATAAGGACCATGCACACAAGGAACATTCAGACCAGGACCATGGAGACCATGGATCAGACCATCACCAGATGATGATTAAGGACTTTCGCAGGAGATTTTTCTTTTCCCTGATCCTTACTGTCCCGGTCCTTATCCTGTCCCCCATGATTCAGAGTTTTCTGGGTTACAGTCTGGAATTTACAGGCAGTCTCTGGCTGGTATTTATCTTTTCATCAGCTGTTTATTTTTATGGGGGATGGCCTTTTCTCACCGGTCTGGTCAGCGAAGTAAAAGAAAAGAATCCGGGCATGATGACCCTTATCGGTCTGGCCATAACCATTGCCTATGTTTACAGCGCTGCGGTTCTTCTGGGATTCAGGGGAGATTATCTTTTCTGGGAACTGGCCACCCTTATTGATGTAATGCTCCTGGGCCATTGGATAGAGATGAAGTCAGTGGTCAGCGCCTCAAAAGCCATGGATAAACTGAGCCGGTTAATGCCTGATAAGGCCAATGTCCTGGATGAAAACGGAGAGACCAGAGAAGTCAGAATCAGCAAGCTAAATGAGGGAGATCTGCTGCTGGTTCGCCCCGGAGAAAAAATCCCCGCGGATGGACAGATAACCGATGGTCAAAGCTATGTTGACGAGTCCATGATTACAGGTGAATCCAAGCCGGTTGAGCGAAAATCAGGAGATAAGGTTATTGGAGGTTCCATCAACAGGGAAGGTTCCTTAAAGGTGAAAATATCAGGAGCAGGAGAGGAATCATATTTATCAAAAGTGGTCAGGCTGGTGGAGGAAGCCCAGCAGGCTAAATCCAGAACCCAGAAACTCGCGGACAAGGCAGCTTTTGTTCTCACCGTGGTCGCTTTGTCCGGAGGAGCCCTTACCTTTGCTGCCTGGGTTATTATCGGGCAGGGCGCGGCCTTTTCCATTGAACGCGCGGCCACGGTCATGGTCATTGCCTGCCCCCACGCCCTTGGTCTGGCCATTCCTCTGGTGGTGGCCATATCAGCATCTCTTTCAGCCAAGAACGGGTTGCTCATCCGTAACCGGACCCAGTTTGAAAGCGCCAGAAAAGTATCCATGGTGGTTTTTGACAAAACTGGAACCCTGACCATGGGTAAGTTCGGGGTTACCGCAATAAAGCCGGAACCTGATTATGATGAAGAAAAGCTGCTGCGGCTCGCTGCCGCTGCGGAAAGACAGTCTGAGCATCCCATTGCCGGGGGGATTCTGGACAAGGCCGGGGAAATGGAAATTGAAATTCCCGATGTTTCCAGGTTCAAATCCTTCAAGGGAAAAGGCATACAGGGAACAGTGGACGGCAAAAATATAAAAGTGGTCAGTCCGGGCTACCTTCGGGAAAACAACATTGATTTTTCTGAAGAAAAGCAGGACCAGGCAGTGACCATAGTCTTTGTGCTGGTGGATGACCAGATCGCCGGGGCAATACACCTGGCTGACAAAATCCGCCCTGAATCCTATGAAGCCGTCAAGGCATTGCAGAATACGGGCATTAAGTGCCGAATGCTTACCGGAGACAATCAGGAGATCGCTAAATCCGTATCTGATGAACTGGGGATGGATGGATACGAGGCCGGAGTTCTGCCCGATGAAAAACAGACCAAAATCAAGGAACTTCAAAGCAAGGGTGAATTTGTAGCCATGACCGGAGACGGAATTAATGACGCTCCTGCCCTGGCCCAGGCGGATATAGGCATTGCCGTGGGTTCCGGGACTGACATTGCAGCTGAAACAGCAGATATTATCCTTGTGGAAAGCAATCCCCGCGATATTGTTACTTTGATCAGTTTTGGCAAGGCTACTCACCGCAAGATGATCCAGAATCTGTTCTGGGCCACGGCTTACAATGTGGTGGCCATGCCTCTGGCCGCAGGAGTGCTGTTCGGATACGGTATTGTGATTTCTCCGGCCGTTGGCGCGGTATTCATGTCACTGAGCACCATTATCGTGGCTGTCAATGCCAAGCTCCTGAGGATTGACAAGCCGGATAAAGTTGGTGCATCTGTGAGTGCCTGAGCGTATCTGGGTTTTATAATATCAGGAGTGTATCATGGAAGTTACAGAGGCTATACAGCAAAGAAGGAGCATCAGGAAATTCCTGGACAGGGAGGTTGCCGGGGAAGATATCCACAAAATCCTGGAAGCAGCCAGGCTGGCGCCTTCAGGCTTGAATGCCCAGCCCTGGCGGTTCAAGGTTGTCCAGGACAAAGAGCAGATCTCCTGGCTTGCCAGAGAAGCCCTCAAAGGTCAGCGCTGGGCAAAGGGAGCAAATGTGGTTTTTATATGCTGCGTTGATTTGAGCCGTTACCTTGAAGATGCCGGGGCCAGTGTGCGCATGCTTCGAGACAGCGGTATTCTGCCTCCTGAAATGCTCGCCGGTATTGAAGAGTATGTCCGAGGCGCTGAAAAATCTTCAACAGAGATGCTTCGCTGCGCCGCGGCAGCCAATTGTTCCATAGCCATTACCCAGATGATGCTTCAGGCTGTGGACCTTGGCCTGGGCACATGCTGGATAGGAATGTACCAGGAATCAGCCATCAAGGATAAATTTGATATTCCAGATCACATGGCTGTGGTGGCCCTTATGGCGGCAGGCTATCCAGCAGAGGATCCTGAGCCCAGACCCAGAAAGGCCATGGAAGAGATAATTTTGTGATGTAAGCAGGCAGGCATATTCATACGCGCGGAAAACCGCCGACCTTTGCCTTGAGGCGCAAAAAAGCTGAATAAACTGTTCAAATCCACTCCATGCGTGGAGGTGTCACTGCTGAACAGTGCTCATAATATCTTCCTGGGCGTATTTTCAGCTTCCTCTTCATCAAACACGCCCATATTGTAGACTCTGACCTTGGTGCTGCGCGGGAATTCCTTTTTCAGGAGCGTTTTAAAGAGTTTTTTGATTTTTTTCAGGGAAACATTTTCAAATCGTTCCTGATAATATCCGTTTTCAATAACCAGGAAATCATCCTCACCTTTTCGGACAAAAAAAACATAACGGTTGCGTTTGTAGGTGCGCACGTCCAGGTAATGCCCCACAGGCAGGCTTTGCAGTCTTTCCATGACTGCCGGGATTATGCTGGTTTTGGATATCATGTTTAAATCCTAAATATTGTATCTATTGTAACTGTTCACCACAATTTTTTACTTTTGGGAACAGCCTGCATTCTGGTTGGTTTTCTGTTGCTGCAAACTCCCAGCATGAGCCCGTAAG
>JBKHCI010000162.1:0-3332 GCA_046541915.1 Desulfonatronovibrio sp.
GATTTTGTGCTGTGGTTTGATGATCTGGGTTCGGATGATCTGCCCAGGGTTGGAGGCAAAAACGCATCCCTGGGGGAAATGGTAAAGCAGTTGAAAAAGAAGGATATCCGGGTTCCTGACGGATTTGCCACAACCACCAGGGCGTACTGGCTGTTCCTCAGTGAAAATGAGATGGAGGAAAAGATTGTCCAGCTGCTTGATGATTATCAAAAAGACAAAAAAACACTGCAGGTTACAGGCAAGGCAATTCGCAAATTATTCAATGACGCGAAGATGCCTGAAGCATTGTCCAGGGCTGTTAGAGAGGCTTACCAGGAACTTGGCAGGCGCTATGACGCAGAGAGGGTGGACGTGGCTGTACGCTCCAGCGCTACGGCAGAGGATATGCCCGAGGCCAGTTTTGCCGGACAGCAGGAATCCTTTCTGAATATAACCGGCCAAGACAGCCTGCTTAAGGCGTGCAGGAAGTGTTTTGCTTCCCTGTTTACAGACAGGGCCATTGCCTACCGCGAAGAAAACAATTTCAAGCATATGAAAGTAGCCCTGTCCGTGGGCATTCAGAAGATGGTCCGTTCCGATCTGGCCGGATCAGGAGTGTTGTTTACCCTGGATACGGATTCAGGGTTTCCTGATGTGGTTCTTATCAACGCGGCCTGGGGGCTTGGTGAAAATGTTGTCCAGGGCACGGTAAATCCTGACCAGTATACGGTTTTCAAGCCTTTTCTGGATAACGCTGATGCTGAACCCATTATTGAAAAGACCCTGGGCTCCAAAGAGAAAAAGATGGTTTACGCTGATAAAGGCAAGGAGCCCACCAGAAACATAGAAACCACTGATCAGGAACGTTCTTCGTTTGTGCTTGCGGATAGTGAAATTATTCAGCTGGCCCGGTGGAGCAGGTCTATTGAGGATCATTATGAAAAACCCATGGATATTGAATGGGCCAGGGACGGTGAGCAGAATAAAATATATATTGTTCAGGCCCGGCCTGAGACCGTGCATTCCCGGAAAGCTCCGGCCACTTTAAAGACCTATACCCTTAAAGAGAAAGGTGAACACCTGCTCACCGGCCTGAGCATCGGCCAGAGCATTGCCGCGGCCAAAGCGGGAGTGATTAAAAGTGCCGGGCAGATTGAGGATTTTAAAGACGGCTCTATTCTGGTGACCACCATGACCGATCCGGACTGGGTACCCATTATGAAGCGGGCCGCGGCCATTGTTACTGAGCTGGGAGGACGTACTTCCCACGCGGCCATAGTCAGCAGGGAAATGGGGATCCCGGCTATTGTAGGGGCAAAGGATGCCACCAGTATTCTCAAGGATGATCAGGAAGTAACTGTTTCCTGCGCTGAAGGGGACAAGGGATATGTGTATCAGGGCCTTCTTGAATTTGAAGAAAAAGAGCTGGATCTGGAGAATGTGCCCCGGATAAATACGGATATAATGCTTAATATCGGCGCGCCTGAAGCTGCCATGCGCTGGTGGAAACTGCCATGCAAAGGTGTGGGACTGGCCCGCATGGAATACCTGGTCAATAATGTAATCAAGATTCATCCCCTGGCCCTGACCCGGTTTGACCAGGTCAAGGATAAAAAGGCCAGGTCCAGAATCAAGGATCTGACCAGGGGATATGAAGACAGGGAACAGTATTTTGTTGAACTGCTGGCCCGCGGAATAGCAATGATTGCCGCTTCCAGGCATCCCCATCCGGTAATAGTGCGCATGAGTGATTTTAAAACCAATGAATATGCCGATCTTATCGGCGGCGGGCAGTTTGAGCCGGATGAAGAAAATCCCATGCTGGGCTGGCGCGGTGCTTCCAGGTATTACAGCAGGGACTACCGCGACGGTTTTGCCCTGGAATGCCGGGCCATCCGCATGGTGCGCGAGAAAATGGGATTTACCAATGTGGTGATCATGATTCCTTTCTGCCGCACTCCGGCTGAAGCGGACAATGTTCTGGAGGTTCTTGCTGAAAACGGACTTTTGCGCGGCAAAAAAGATCTTGAGGTCTATGTTATGGCTGAAATTCCCAGCAATATTATCGAAGCGGAAGCATTTGCCAGCCGTTTTGACGGATTTTCCATAGGGTCTAATGACCTTACCCAGCTTGTCCTGGGCATCAGCCGTGATTCAGAAAAACTGGCTCATCTTTTTGATGAAAGCGAAGAATCCGTCAAGCGCATGATCAGCATGCTCATTGAAACCGCGCATAAGCATGGGCGTAAAGTCGGCATCTGCGGGGAAGCCCCCAGCAATGACAGCGAATTTGCCGCCTTTCTGGTGAAAGCGGGCATTGACTCCATTTCTCTGCAGCCGGACAGCGTTATCAGGGTTATTGAGAGAATCGCTGAACTGGAACAGGGCCGACAGGCAAGGGAGTAGATTATGCAGGATAATATTAAACATCACAGTAAAATAGCCATTGTGGGGGCCGGGATGGTGGGAATGTCCTACGCCTATGTCCTGACCATCAAGGGCCTGGTCAGGGAGGTTGCCCTGATCAACCGTTCCCTTGAAAAAGCAGAAGGCGAGGCCATGGATCTGAGTCACGGGCTGCCTTTTGTAAACCCGGTGAATATCCGTGCTGGCGGCTATGAAATGTGTCAAGACGCGCAGATGGTGGTTATCGCGGCCGGAGCCAGCCAGAAGGAAGGTGAGAGCAGGCTGGATCTGACCAGACGCAATGTAAAAATTGTGGAAGATATAGTGCCGAGGATCCTGGAACATAACCCGGACCCCATTTTGCTCATGGTCAGTAATCCTGTGGATATCCTTACTTATGTTGCGCTCAAGGTTTCAGGACTCCCGCCTGAGCAGGTGATAAGTTCGGGTACAGTACTTGACACCATGCGTTTCAGATATCTGCTCTCCGAGTTTTACAATATGGATTCACGCAATGTTCACGGCTACGTTATTGGAGAACACGGTGACAGCGAGGTCCTGGTCTGGAGCAGGGTCAATATCGCGGGAATCTCTCTCATGGACTGGTGCCGGGAGTGCGTCAGATCCATTCATCCCAAGATGACTGAGATCGAGAATGATGTTCGCGGGGCAGCTTATAATATCATCGAAAAAAAAGGCGCTACTTATTACGCCATAGCCCTGGCCATGAACCGCATTACCGAAGCTGTATTCATGAACCAGCAAAGTGTGCTCACAGTGGGGACTTTGATGCAGGGGGAATACGGAATAAAAGATGTCTGCCTTTCCCTGCCCTGCGTACTGGGGTCCAGAGGAGTTAATTATATTTTTTCCAACCCTCTGGCCGCGGAGGAAGAAAAGGCATTGCAGAATTCAGCCAGGGTACTCAGAGAGAATCTTGAGTCTGT
>JBKHCI010000163.1:0-3322 GCA_046541915.1 Desulfonatronovibrio sp.
TGCGGACAATCGCTTATTGACCGGACAATTCAAATTGCTCCGCGGCCCGGCACAGAAATTTGCAACCCTGTCTAAAACGAGGTCAGAACATGCAGTCACAGCAGCAGGCCGCCCAGGCTCTTAAGCTTAACCTGGGCCGGGCCAAGTCTTTTTTGAACAAGCACGATTACCTCAAAGGACTGGTATCTTTGTGTGAAGCCTTGAAAGCCTATATACAGGGTCAATTTTACGGTTCTGAAAAAATGGAAATGTCCTACCGCATTGAAGAGATCATAAATATGCTGGGGTCTTTTCCCGAACTTCACAGATTCCTTCCGGACAACCTGAAATACGTTCGCGGACAGGAAAAAACCTTATACAAAGAACTTGTCGCTGTTCTGCAGGAGATAGCAGAAGAAATTAAAAAGAATGAGAAGCAGGCCCAGGCAGAAGCAGATCCTGAACTGGAAAGACGCAGACTTCTGGAAAAAATGCAGGCCATGCTCCTTGCCGGTGACAAGAAAGGAACCGCCGGGAGTCTGAAAAAAATCGTGGAATCCTATGGTGATGATCCGCAGATATTCGTGGAAATCGCCGAAGCCCATTACCACGCCGGGGAATACCAGGATGCTGTAACCTATGCCCTCAAGGCCCTGAAGATGGACAACCGCCAGATGCAGGCCTACCGGGTGGCCATTAACGCCTGCAGGTTCCAGAAAAAATACAGTTTTTCAGAAAGTCTGTATCAGCAGGCGCTGCAGGTTTTTGGAGAACACGCCAATATATATCTTAACCTGGCCCGCCTGTACCGGGAGTGGGACAAGCCTGAACAGGCCAGACAGAGTCTTGCCAGGGCCCTGGAACTGGAACCCGAAAACAAGGACGCCCTGGAACTGCAGCAGGAACTGGAAAAACAACCTTAACAGCCTGCCCAAAAAACCTTATAAACAGCCCGGAGCTTTGCCTGATTCAATCCTGCCGGGCCTGGAAATCCGCGTCCGCTACAGGCAGTTCCTTCCATGACGTGGTATAGCCGGGCGAAAGCAATCCGCGTTTCATGCTCCAGTTTTTTGTAGTGCCTGCGGCCGCGCTTCTGAGGGTGTCCCGCCCCCACCTTTTATTGATCCTGTCCATTACAGCGGTTATCTTCTCTTCTTTTTGTTCTCTTTTTTCTGAAGGCATGAAAAAGGTCAGTTGCCTTTGCCGCCTGTCCTCGGTCTCGGCCAGCATGATGCCTGCTTTTTTGTAGACATATCCCTGCTTATAGATTTTTTCCAGCAGACGATGGGCGTACCTGATAAAAACCGGCGTATAATCTGTAGGATAAGGAATTCTGACCATGCGGGAGCCGCTGTATTGAGACTGATCTTCTCTGAACTTGTTGGTATGCACAAAGACCATGAGACTTGAACAGACCAGCCCCTGTTTCCTTAATTTCTCAGCCGCTCTGCTCACATAACTTGCCACTGCCTCTCTTAGCTCGTCCAGGGATGTAACCCCTTTGCCGAATGACCTTGAGCTTATGATTGTCTTGCTGGGCTTGGAACATTTTTCCAGGTCAAAACAGGGTTTGCCCTGAATTTCCAGCAGAGTATGCACACCCGTAACCCCCATTTTTGACTTGACCCACTCCTGCGGCTGGCCTTTAAAATCCCATGCCGTCCTTATTCCGTAACTCTTGAGAAAAAGAGAATATCTGCGCCCTATTCCCCATATATCTTCAATGGCAGTGAGCTGAAGATAATGCTGAAACCGGCTGTTCCCGTTCAAATCCAGGACGCCTCCATGTTCAGGATGTTTCTTGGCGAAGCGGTTGGCTATCTTGGCCAGAGTCTTGGACGGACCAATGCCGATGGAAACCGGCATCCCGGTCCATTTGAGTACTCTGGCCCGCAGAGCCCTGGCAAATGCTTCCGGCTTCCGCGGCAGCCCGCTTAACATGAGAAAAGCCTCGTCTATGGAATAAACTTCTATTTCCGGAACAGAGCAGGCCAGAGTACTCATGACCCTGCAGGACATATCTCCGTACAGGGAATAGTTTGAGGAATAAACTTTTACCCCGTGTTCCTTAAATATATCCCTGTTTTTAAAAGCGGGACTGCCCATCTTTATTCCCAGGGCCTTGGCCTCATTGGACCTGGCAATCACGCATCCGTCGTTATTGGAAAGCACCACCACCGGCCTGCCTTTGAGGGCGGGATTAAAAACCCGCTCACAGGAAACAAAAAAATTATTACAGTCTACCAGGGCATATATCTTAGACATAACAGTGCTTACAAGATGGAAGGTTTAATTATTCACAATAGCCACGGGCCAATCCTGGCTATTCTCCGGTTTGGCAACAATTAACAAAAGTAAACAGACAGTCAACCAGAAAATTGTTAAACCCGCAGGACCATCTGCCTTTTTGCACCTGTTCGCCATGGCTATCTGCCAGCCTTTAATTTTAAGATTAATCAAAATATATGGCAAATAGTTACCTTGTTTATTATGCAGAAAAACATGGCCGACACTATACCTTCAAAGAAACAGCAATCTCTGACCTTCATTTACATTTTAAATTGCCACTATATTAAGGCAATCTACCTGGTGTAAAATCCCCTCATAAAAATATTTCGACAACTTCAAAATCAAATAATTTACCTTAAAACGATTGCCATATTCTGTGGTTTACATATCTTTGGAAACAGATAAAACTGCAAAATATTTTTAAAATTTTCCTCGCCTGCGGGCTGCAAAAGAAAAATTTTGCGTATCCTCCTTTACAATTCAGATTTAAACTTTACACTCTGCTTATAACATTGTATTGGATACCTGTTGTCTACAGGAATATATAACTTAAAATGGAGAAGAATATGGAAGATTATCTTAAAGAAGCTCTGGAAATTGTGAAGGCTCAGGCAAGTGTGCGCAATATGACAGAGGACGAAATCAATTCTATGATTGCCACTGTCACCAAAGGAATAATGGCTGCTGCTTCTGAAGAACAGCCTGAAGAAGGTCCGCAGAAACCAGCAGTGGATCCTAAAAAATCTATAAAGGAAAAAAGCGTTGTCTGCCTGGAGTGCGGCAAGCAGTACAAGATCCTGACCAAAAAGCATCTGGCCAAACACGATCTCACCCCTGAAGAGTATAAAGCAAAATGGGGATTTAAAAAGGGGACTTCTCTGGTTGCCAAAGCACTGGCCAGAGACAGGCGCAAGAAAATGCAGGAAATGCAGCTATGGAAGAAAAGACTGATAAACGTAAAGGAATAACAGCCTGTTGAAAAAGTCCTTATCCAGCAGACTGTTCAAAAATTCCAAGCGACAGTCCGGCACCCACTTGAGTTGCCATTAATTGC
>JBKHCI010000164.1:0-3319 GCA_046541915.1 Desulfonatronovibrio sp.
CTTGGAATTTTTGAACAGCCTGTCTAATAATGACTTTTTCAACACGCTGTTAAATGAAAAATTATCTTCAAGCATTTCCCGCGTATTTCAGGTGTTGAGGTACACTCTTTACTTTTAAGTGTACATGGGTTAAACAGGTGTACGTTTGTGAAAAAGAATATTTAGTGCGCAAGGGAGGTTGGACATGGAAGTCAGTGTTAAAGAAGCCAGGAGCAAAATCAGCGCGCTTTTGGACCGCACTCAAGAGGGTGAGGAGATTTTGATTTCCAGGCGGGGGAAAAAGGTGGCAAGACTTGTACCTGTGGATACTCCAGAAAAGCTCTTGCCGGATCTGAGTGATTTCAGATCGTCAATTGTCGTGCGAGGGACTTCTCTCAGTCAGACTGTCATCGATTCCAGGGATATGGAGAGATATTGATGATTTACTTGGATACAAGCGTGGTGGTGTCTTATTATTGTCCAGAAACCATAAGCTCACAGGTTCAGAGTCTTTTGAGGTCACAGAAGAAAAAACCGGCCCTGAGCTTCCTGACTGAAGTGGAATTTGCATCCGCGCTGTCCAGAAAAGTACGGATGAATGAACTTGGTCCGGTAGACGCTAATCGAATTCTGACAAAATTTACGTCTCACGCTGAAGCCGGACTTTATCGGATCATCCCCCTGGAAAAGGCTCACTATCAACTGGCAAAAGGCTGGATCAGTCTTTTGACAACCCCCTTGAGAACCCTGGACGCGCTCCACCTCGCAATAGCTTCCAGTGAAGAATTGGAGCTGGTTACCTCGGACGAATCTTTTTTCAGCGCTGCCCGCATGCTTGATCTGGACGCGCGATTGATGGCGTGAGTGGGTTTGAGCAAAATCCACGGCTAAAGTCCAAGAGCCTAGAAATACGAGACCTCCTCTTTTTGCGGCTTTTCTTTTTTTATCCATGCGGTTAAGATTTGATTCATGAACCAGGATTCTCCAAATGATGTCACCTTTCAGCTCAGAGAAATGCTGGGCAAATTTCCCTCCGGCCTCTGGCTGGAAAACATGCCCGCATCATGTACCTGGGTACATTTTGGAGACTTTGATCCGGACGGGCTGTTTATCTTTGAACAATTGTCAAGGCGCTGCGGGCGAAAGGGCAGGTTTATTCCCGGGATAGCGCATCTTGAAACGATTAAGGACGACTTGCCGCAGTGGCAGGGGGCCAGGGGGTTTGAGCCGGAAAAGTTTGAGTTTGACAGCTCCAGGGAACTGGCCCGCTGGGGAGAGGAAAACAGGGTTTTTGCTGAGCAGGAGCAGGTGTTGCGGATGCTTGGCCAGCAGGGTCTTTTTTGTTGACAGACCCGCCCCAAATCTTTCAAGTGCAGCAACTCTGCACTATAAAAGATTTGGGGCGGCTAGTTGAACTGGAAGATGCGTAAGCTGTCAGGCTAAAAATTGAAATTAAGCCTTTCCCGGATAAGCTCCAGGGTCCCGGCGGCCTGGATACCTGCCTGCTTATTGCCGGCATTCAGGATTTCCTGGATAAGCTCTGGTTTACTGTCCAGCTCTCTTCTTCTTTCCTGCAGGGGCAAAAGAAACTCTTCCAGATAAGTGAGCAGTATCTTTTTGCAGTCAACACAACCCCACGCGGCGCCGGTACAATTGGCTTTGATTTCTTCTCTTTTTTCCCGGGGAGTGACCAGGCGGTGATAAGGGTAAAGATTGCACACCTCAGGGTCGCCCGGGTCTGATTTGCGCATGCGGTTGGTGTCGGTGAGCATGGACATGACCTTGGGCCGTACAGATTCCATTTCTTCACCCATGGAGATGCAATTGCCGTAACTCTTGCTCATTTTGCGTCCGTCCAGACCGGGGAGTTTGGCTGTGGCCGTAAGCTTGGCCTGGGGTTCCGGGAAAAAGTCCCCATACAGATAATTGAACCTGCGAGCGATCTCCCTGGTAAGTTCCAGATGCGGCAGCTGATCCTGCCCCACCGGGACAAAATCCGGGCGGTACATGAGAATGTCTGCTGCCTGCAGGACCGGATAACCCAGAAAGCCAAAGGTGTTCAGGTCCTTGCTGACCAGTTCCTGCTTAACTTCCTTGTAGGTGGGGTTTCGCTCCAGCCAGCCAAGGGGAGTGATCATGCCCAGGAGCAGATTCAGTTCAGCATGTTCTTTTATCTGGGACTGCTGAAAAATTACGCATTTTTCCGGATCAAGACCAGCCGCGTACCAGTCTTTGACCAGTTCCCCCACAAAGCCTTTTATTCTTTGAGGATCAGTGTATTCGCTGGTAAGGGCGTGCCAGTCCGCCACAAAAAAATAGCAGGAATAATTATTCTGAAATTCAACCCAGTTGCCCAGCACCCCGAAGTAATGGCCCAGATGCAGAGGACCGGTGGGTCTCATCCCGGAAACTACCCGGATGTTTGTGTTTTGATTCATATCAATCAACTCCTGAAATCAGATTATTGGAAACTGAATTACCAGTTACATCACCAACTGGTAAACAGAATTGAAAACATGGGAAAATATCCAGCCGATAACACCGGTAAAAATCAAAAGAATGATTATGAGAAAGCCGTATTTTTCCAGCTTCATATACTGGCTGGCCAGTCTTCCCGGAAGAAAAGTGGCCAGGACCTTACTCCCGTCCAGGGGAGGTATGGGAAAGAGATTGAATAAGCCCAGAATGATATTTACCAGAATGCCGTAGAAACAGATGAGCATGACAGGGGTAAGAACGGTTTCCCCCACAGCGGTAGCGGATGAAGGCTGGAACATGGTCAGGAATTTGAAAAGCAGGAAAAAACCCGCTGCCAGGGCAAAGTTGGTTGCCGGTCCAGCCAGGGCCACCCAGAAGATCCCTTTTCTGGGATTTTCAAAATAGGCCGGGTTAAAGGGCACGGGCTTGGCCCAGCCGAACAGAAAAGGACTCTTTATCAGTACCAGCATAAGAGGAAAGATTATGGTCCCCAGGGGATCAACATGGCGGAGCGGGTTAAGGGTCAGCCGGCCGGCATTTTTGGCTGTGGGATCTCCCAGGCGGTAAGCAGTATAGCCGTGAGCCACTTCATGGAATATAATGGCCATGAAAAGCGGAAAAGCTATCAGGACCAGGGTGGTGATAATCTGTGTGATGTCAAACATAGTCAGTGACGGCTATCATCAACCGTTTGTTTGGGCAAGTAAAATGTCTGGGGGATGCCGGTTGCAGGCACTGAGCACGAAAAATTCGGCTGAACAATTTGTTCAAATCCACTCGCTGCGCACAGGCACCTTTAAACAGGCCGCTATCAGGCTGCCCTAAATCTCCCAATTGGCTTTGTCGCTACAAAAAGTTCAAA
>JBKHCI010000165.1:0-3211 GCA_046541915.1 Desulfonatronovibrio sp.
AATCCGCCGCGGGCAGGGTAAAGCAGACTTGAGTGCCCAGGCCTTCGTCGCTTTCCACCCAGATCCGGCCGCCGTGTTTTTCTATGAGCTCTTTGCACAAAACAAGGCCCAGCCCGGTGCCTCTTTCCCCTTCTGTGCCCACCTGCCTGGTTTTTTTATCAATGGCAAAAAGACTGTCCAGCATCTGGCTGTTCATACCTATTCCATTGTCCTGCACGCAGACATTGACAAACTCTCCGGATCTTTGGGCGGTCATGGTAATTTTGCCGCCTTTATGGGTAAACTTGATGGCGTTGAAAAGCACATTTCGCAGAACCGTATTGATCATGGTCTGGTCCACAACTACTGTCAACTCGGGAGGAACAAGGTTTTGCAGGGCAATACTTTTCTGTTCAGCCATAAGCCTGGTGGTGTAAAGACTTGTACGGGCCAGCTCGGCAAGACCGCACTCTTCAGGAAGAAACTCCACTCTTTCCCTGCGAAGCCTGGACCATTGCAGCAGATCCTGAAGCAGCTCAAAAACACTTTCAACGCCCTTGTTCATTTCCGTGGCAATATAGCGCAGGTCTTTTGCGGACAAAGAATCCAGATCATCATCAAGCATCCTGGTTAATGACAGGATTCCTGACATGGGAGATTTCAGGTCATGGGCTATAATGGAAAAAAACATATCCCGCTCAGCAAGAGCGGCTTGAAGCTGGTCATTCTTCAGAGCTAAATCCAGCTCAGCCTGCTTGCGCTCTGTAATATCTATGGCTGTTTCAAGCCTTGCCAGACGTCCATCCACCCATTCAACCGCCAGGTCATGGCAATCATACCACCTCCTGGTAACCGGATTGAAAAATTCCCGGCGAATGACTCCTGTGGGATTGCCGTTATCATCCACAAGTTTGTGGTTATTACAGAATTCACACGGCCCTTTCCTCTCTCCCTGAATAGCCTGCCAGCATTTTTTCCCTTCAATGTCTCCAAAGATACTGCGGAAATACTTATTGATGAAAACTATTTCGTAAGTTTCCATATCAGCCGCGTATATCAAGGCATTGATGCCGCTGAGAACTGTTTCCAGCTTGTGGATAACAATGTCGGTGGCCCGCTCTATTTGTTTTGCCTCTGTAATGTCAAAAGCGGCCCCCTGGTAATTAGTAATATTACCTTTGGAATCCCTGACCGCCAGAACATTGATACGCGCCCAGAATTCTGTTCCGTCCCTGCGAAGCAGAGGACATTCATAATCCCTGACTTCTCCTTTTGCCGCTAGAATGCGTTTCATCTCCTCCCTATATGCAGGGTCCGCGTAAATCTGGGAGCCGATATCAGTAACTGCTTGCATGAGCTTAGCAGGTGTTTCATAACCAAGCTTGCGGGCTGCTATTTCGTTAGCGGCAAGAAAACGGCCCTGGGGAGTGGTGGTAAAAATGCCTGTTGAACTGTTCATAATGCCTCCTCATAAACGGCATACGAATATATATATATATGAGGGGGGGGGGGGTAAAAGCAGTCCTCATAACGTGCCTCCCATTATAAATGGTGGTTAAAACGCATCCGGTTTTCTTAGTACAGAAAGGAACCTGTTCATACAATATCTTTACAGATTGTATTTTATGTTTTTAAAGATCAATGCCTGAAAAAATCAGGAGGCAGTAAACACAATGCTGATTATCGGTACTTTTGAAATACACTTAAAAAATGCTGCCAGAAAATTACTTTACTGTTCTGGCAAAATCAATGAGGCGTAGCCGATAAGGTTTTCCGAGTTATCCTGCATGACATAGGTTAATTTATGCGCCTGAAATGTATCTCCGTCCCTGGCCGCGCACATGACAAGTCCATTCCAGTATCCCAGAGACCTGAGGTCCTCTATAACTTCCCAAAAGGACACACTGGAACAGAAGACCTGACTCAGGTGCAGTCCGTGAACCTGGCTGCTGGTTTCATATCCCCATTTATCCAGAAAGGCCGGATTGACCTTGACCAGCCTTGCATCAGTATCTGCAATAATTACTGGAGCGGGAGACGATTCAATGGCTGATCTGCAGAGCTTATGCTCCAGGCCGACATTTAAATCTTCCTGGCTCTGTATGATCTTCAATGCCTGCTTTATTGCCTTTTCAGCAATATATTTTCTCAAATCATCATAGTTGTCTTTCATGGTCTGGTTTATGACCAGGCATTCAGTCACGTCATTAATAAGCAGATGAATCATTGGGGGTGCTTCAAATTCAGGCCAGACCTTATCTTTTGTGACAAGCAGTATTCTCTTCCTCCCATCTCTTGTGATCACCGGAACCTTTATACCATCAACAGGACCGTCATTTTCTGCTGAACTGATGAATTTTTCCACTCTGTCCCGCATTTGAGGAAGTACACAGCTCAAAAACCTCTTTATGGTCGGTCTGACCTGAAATGGAGGGTAACCTAGAATTGTATACAGTGATTCAGACCAGACAGACCTGCCAACAGGGCCGTCAAAGATCCAGGCAGCCATGCGGGTCCTTGGTCCCAGACTGCGTTCAGAAGGTACACACAGTTCACCGGAATGGCAGTTTTCAGGATCATCAAAAAAATCTTTATATTTGCCGGCAGAATATAGAAAAATATTAAAAGGCGTGGTTTCAAGGGCCAGGCACATTTTTTCCAGACTGGAAATCCTGGGAGATGATTCCCCTCTTTCAATGCGGCTTAACTGCTTGGTACTCAAACCGATTTTATTGGCAAGTTCTTCCTGGGTCATTTTTCGCAGCAAGCGCAAGTATCTGATACGTTGACCGATTTTATGATTAAGAGAAGATAATTGCGCCATAAATTATTATCAAACCTCAACAGAAAGTTCATCCCTCCAGAATAAACATAATAAGTACAGCATCTGACGCAAACAGGTAAGCCCATTAAATGTCTGATTGGAAGCTTTTTTATAAAATTGAAAACTGGTCTGAGATTGACCTGACTATTTGCGTAAAGAAAAAGACGCGGGATATCTCCTGCGCCTGCGGGATTCGGGGAAGGCCTTTGTCTTGGAATGGGTGGAGTCTGTCACCCCGGACTGGCTCCGGGACCAGAGTAGTTTTTCTCAGATTCCGGCTTTCGCCGGAATGACGGGAAATGGGCAACAGGCTGCTTTAACCGTCACCCCGGACCAGATCCGGGGTCCAGGTTTTCTTATTCAATCTTGCTGAATAGTTACACTGATTTTAATCTTGAAGCCAGGTAT
>JBKHCI010000166.1:0-3117 GCA_046541915.1 Desulfonatronovibrio sp.
CCAGGGAAACTCTGGACAAGACCGGGGTTGTTCTGGATAAAAAGTTTTCTTTGTAGCAAAAGCGCACAAATAAACCATTGCAGAGTCTGACAAATACTACTGGAGCTTAAACCCGGAACCCTTAATTTTGAATTCCGAACTCTCAGGTATTCCAAGATTGAGATAAAAATCCCTCAACTCAGGGGACAAAGGCAGATCCTTATCTGAAGCCAGAAAAATAAAAGATTTCCTGAGCTCATTTTCAATGAGTTTCAAATGGTTCTTTCGCCAGGAGCTGGCCTTTGTATAAATAAGGCGCTCAGCCAGATTGATTATTCTTTTGGCCCTGACTCTGGTGCTGTGTTCTTTGCGTACTTTGTCCTGTCCGGCCCGGGCAATCTCCATGGTCCTTGAAGGATGTTCTATGGCTTTACTGGCTATTTCAGCCGCGTGCCCGGCATTACCCCGTTCATAAGGAGGAAGTATTTCCTCTCCCGGGACAAGGATATCCCTGAGGCCGTTACCCACGTCTTCGGTCAATACCGCCGCTCCGCAGCAGGCAGCCTGGAACAGGCGGAAATTAAGCTCTCCCACAGCACTCTGATTAAGCACAATCATGCTCCTGGAAAACACTTCCGCGTACTGTCCCTGATGCGTGTACAGGGGATAAAGCTTTTTAAAATTCTTTAGAAAAACAGGTCTGTCTTTATTGATCGGCGGGTTCAGCGTACCCACAAAGCTCACCGGCACATCCCGGTCCAGTCCAAGGTCCCTGTCTTTTTCTACATTGCAGAAAAGAGGAAACCAGAGATTTTTTCTGGGCAGACGCTTATCCTTGAAAAATTTCAGGTAATCCTTCTGGGCAACCAGCATAAGATCAAAGGCCCAGCTGTAGGGAACATGCCAGGGATTGCAGTACTGGTCTATGGTCAAGCCTATGGTTACACCGGGAAGTCTTTCAATTCCAAAGACCTCGGGAGGGCGGCAGGTGTCATTCCAGAACACCAGATCAGGGTAAAATTTTCTGGATTTGAGGATTTTCCAGAGTCCGCTGATATCCAGGGGATTACTGATGGACAGGTCACAGGACCGGGATTTTCCAACGCTCAGCACCTTATGCCCCATGGACCTGAAAGTAGATACAAAATGAGTACCGCTGATATTTAATATGCGCATTGCCCGCAACCAGCTTTCATACGTGAAAAGCCCGTGTTCATTTCATCATTCCGGGAAACCGCGCTTTGCTGATTCTTATCATCCGCTCCCCCTTAGCTTTCTCTTGTCTCCCACCCGGATGGTCAGCTTTTCCTTGTCCATGAACTCAAGCAATGGAATGGCGAATTTCCTGGACAGGCCGGTAATCTCTTTGAATTCCACAGGCCCCATTTCCTCGCTGGACTTGAAGAAATTCAATATCCTGCCTTTGAGATCTTCTATGGCCGAAGAGGAAAAATAAAAATCCTCATTGATTTTTACCAGGTCTCCCTGACCCTGGAGCAGCCGCAGCACAGGGCTGGCCTCTTTCATCTTAAGATCCAGGTCTTCCAGGAGCTTTTTAACAGTTGGCGGCTGAATACCGGATTGATTATACACTGCCAGAATCTTTTTCTTGAGTTCTTCCTGATCAGCGGCCAGAGAAACTTTATGACTGGGAAGCCTTAAAAATTCCTTTTCAGATATAATCATTTCCTGACGGATCAGCCTGTCCATAATAAAAAAGAACAGCTTCTCCGGGATGTCTCTGGCCCATTTACCAGCCAGTTCACCCCTGGACAGGCCTTCCCTGATGGGGTTGTCAGCGTGAAATTTTTCCAGTTGAGCAATCATGTTCTGTTCAATCTTTCTGACCACCTCACCGCCCGCGTATACTCTCTTGTCTTTATCAAAAAGAAAAACTTCCTGTCTGCCCCCCATAACCTGCAGCTTTTTTTCCAGTTCCCTGCTTTCCATATCCGTCATGATCACCAGCTGGGACAGGGAAAGGCCTTTGTAGCCAGCCAGTTCAAGCTGAAGCGTAATGACTTCTTCAGCCTGGGCCCGGGCAAGATTTTCCAGGACCTGAACATCAGCGGAAAAGCGTTTGATCTTGCCCCCCAGGGGGTTGATTATCCTGGCCCCGGCAACAGTGCGCAAAGGCGAAAAGGAACGGACCACGCACCGGTCACCGTAAACCCCGGCCATGGGTTCATCAAATCTGACCTGGCAGACGCACTTCTCTCCAGGCTCGATCTTTTCCCGGTCCAGGAGATATATTCTGGCCAGGACTTCCTTGGACCCGTGATGAAAATGTATTTGTGTCCTGTGTTTAAGGGCCTTGGGAGCCGCTTCCAGATAGCTGAGCTCCAGATCCCAGACCTGACTGGGAAAAAGGGTACCTGGCCTGCCCAGAACAAAACCTCTTTCCAGGTCCTCCTGTTCCAGGCCATGCAGGTTTACAGCGGTACGCATCCCGGCCAGACTGTCCTGTCTCTGTTCTCCATGAATCTGTAGAGACCTGACTTTGGACGTTATTTCCATGGGATAAATCATAAGGTCTTCTCCCACAGAAATCTTTCCGGAAACAGTGGTCCCGGTAATAACCGTTCCATGTCCGCGCATGGTAAACACGCGGTCAATGGGCAGCCTGAAAAGGTCTGAACGGCGATGCGGCTTGAATGATGAAGCAATCTCTGCCAGGTGAGATCTTAACAGATCAATTCCGCTGCCTGTATGCGCGGACACCGGGATAATGGGGGTGTCAGCCAGAAAAGTATTCTGCAGGTAATCACTTACATCTTCAGTTACCAGTTCCAGCCATTCTTCATCAACCATGTCTGTTTTGGTCAGGGCCACCATGCCGGTCTCAATGCCCAGCAGGGTACATATATCCAGATGTTCCCTGGTCTGGGGCATGACACCTTCGTCAGCGGCTATAACCAGAAGGACAAAATCTATGCCCGAGGCCCCGGAGACCATGTTCTTGACAAACCTCTCATGTCCGGGGACATCAATAATGCCCAGGCGGAAATCCTTTTCCAGATCAAGAAAGGCAAAACCAAGTTCAATGGTGATGCCGCGTTTTTTCTCCTCAATGAGCCGGTCGCACTCAATGCCGGTCAGGGCCTTGATCAGGGTGGTCTTGCCGTGATCAATATGTCC
>JBKHCI010000042.1:0-13713 GCA_046541915.1 Desulfonatronovibrio sp.
CCTGAGAAAAAGCATTGAGAAAACAATAGAAGAAACTGAAGAGGATATGTTTTAACAGGCTGTCCTAAATCTTTCAATTAGCTTCGTCGTTACAAAAAAGGCTTGCGGGATTTCCCGCAAGCCTTTTTTATTGGTGATTATTGTAACTGTTTACCATTGTTGCCGGCCTGTCCCGGGTTCATGTTTCTGTTGATACGAACTCCCTGTCGCGGTTCCGTAAGTCAAACCATTAGTTGAGCTTTTATTCTGAATTTGGATGGTTTGAAAATTTCTGCAAAAATTTACATTTCTTTATCGCATGGTTTGACCAACGGAACCGTCGACGGTCAAACATCGCATCAATGGCGAAACATGAACCCGGGGCAGGCCTTAAATTTATTGGTTGATCATAATAATATGTGGTGAATAGTTACATTATTTCAAAATAAGCCTGGAAACCGGCTGTTCAGCTTATCCGGCATCATAGGCGGGTTTTCGTTTTCGTTTTACAGGGGGAGCGGTTTCTTCCTCCATATCTTCTTCTTCAATTACCGGCCTGAAGCTCAGCAGAATAGGGCTGGCCACAAAAATAGAAGAGTATGTTCCCACCAGTACGCCCACTGTGAGAGCAAAGGCAAAGTCATGGATTATACCTCCTCCAAGAAAAAGCAGAGCCAGGACAACGACAAGGGTTGTGCCTGAGGTGACAATGGTTCTTCCAAGAGTCTGGTTGATACTGATATTTATGACCCGGGACAGGGAAGGCGAAATTTTGTTGCGCATGTTTTCCCTGATGCGGTCAAAGATGATGATGGTATCATTGAGTGAATACCCCAGAATGGTCAGCAGAGCGGCAATGATGCTCAGATCGAACTCCTTGTTGAGCAGGGAAAATATGCCCACGGTAATGAGGATGTCATGGATGAGAGCCACAACCGCGCCCAGGGCAAAGTTGAGCCTGAGACGCCAGCTGAGAATCAGGGTGATTATCATGGCCGCAAGAATCAGAAAGCCCAGTGGAATAGATAGAAGTTTCAGCAGATAAACACCACCGGCCAGGCCCGCGGCCATAAAGGCGGATATGAACCATTTATGTTCGAATCTTCCGGAAATATAGATGGCAATAAATAAAACCGCAAAAAACAAAGCTTCCAGGGCGTTTTCGCGCAGGTCCGCCCCAACCCGGGGGCCGACCATTTCCAGACGCTGAATAGAATAGTGTCCTTCCTGGTAGTGCCGGGTCAGGTTGTTGTCCACAGACTCTCTTACCTTGGAAGGCGTGATATCTTCGGCAGAGGTACGCATAAGAAACTCATTGTCGGATCTGTCACCGAACCTTTGAACCACCAGGGCCGGCAGATCGGTTTCGGCCAGGACCGAGGTCAGTTCGGAAAGCTCCATTTCCTCCTGGAATTTGACCTGGACGATCACTCCTCCGGCAAAGTCAATGCCCAGCCTTGGTCCGCCCTTGAGTCCCAGGGACAAAAGCCCGACCAGGACAAGACCTATTGACAGAATATAGGCCAGACGGCGTTTGCCGACAAAGTCATAATTGGTGTTTGGTTTGATTATCTGGAAACCCATTTTGCTCCCGCCTTTAATGATTTGATGAAATAACCTTAACCGGCTGTTAAATACTTAGAGCCGTGCCTGGTTTACGTCCGGCAATCCATATATCAAAGAAAATCCTGGATACAAAAATTGCCGTGAACATGGAAGCCAGGATGCCCAGGGTCAGGGTTACGGCAAACCCCCTGATGGGCCCTGTCCCGAACTGGTATAAAATGGCCGCCGCGATAATAGTAGTCACATTGGCATCCAGAATGGTGAGTGTGGCCCGGCTGTACCCTTCCTCAATGGCGGCTCCCGGGGACAGTCCCCTTCTGAGCTCTTCTCTGATGCGCTCAAAGATAAGTACGTTGGCGTCCACTGCTATACCAATGGTCAGGATTATACCGGCTATGCCCGGCAGGGTAAGAGTAGCGCCCAGGCCCGCCAGTCCGGCCACAACGAGGATGATATTAAAGGCCAGAACAATATTGGCTATTATTCCGGCAAAGCCAAAGTATAAAACCATGAAGATGATAACCAGGGCTCCGCCGATAACAGCGGATTTTATTCCCTGCTCAATGGATTCCTGGCCAAGGGACGGACCAACGCTTCGTTCTTCCATGACAAAAACCGGGGCGGGCAGGGATCCGGCCCTGAGGACTACGGCCAGGTCATGGGCTTCATCCACAGTAAATCCACCGGTAACACTGGCCTGGCCACCGGAAATTTTTTCCTGAATTACCGGGGTGGAGTACACATTGCCGTCAAGGACAATGGCCAGTCTTTTCTGAATATTTTCACTGGTGATCCTTTCAAAGATGCGTGAGCCCTGGTTGTCGAATCTGATGGATACATAGGGCTGGTTATACTGATCAAAAGCAGTATTGGCATTGGTAATGTACTCGCCGGTCATGACTGTTTCATCATGCAGCACCACGGGTTTTTCAGTGGTGGTTCCATCAGGCTGAGTAGACTGCTGATGATAAAGCCTGCTTCCGGGAGGAACGACTCCCTGAACAGCTTTGTCGATATCAGCTTCTTCATTTACAAGCTTGAACTCCAGGTGGGCGGTCTGTTCTATAATATCGATGGCTCTCTGGGGATCATCCAGGCCGGGGAGCTGGACTTGAATGCGGTCGTCCTGCTGCCTGCGTATTTCCGGCTCTGCAACCCCAAACTGGTCAATGCGGTTGCGAATGGTTTTGACTGCCTGCTCCAGGGTCAGGTCCTTTAGTTCCTGGTTATATTCCGGCGTTAGATCCAGGGTGTATTTTATCCTCTGGTCATCTGCGGAGTCTCTGGAGATAACGCGCACATTGGGATAGGTGGAATCCAGCATCTGCTCAAGGTCGCGCTGCTGCTCTTTCTTAAGCAGGGTGAACTCCAGCCTGGCATCCTGATTGATCCCTGGCCTCAACACCAGAATGTCATTTTCTCTTGCTTCTTCCCGGATATTCTGGCCTGTCTGGGACAGGGTCCTTTCAATGGCCTTTTCAACCTCAACCCCAAGAGTAAGGTGAATTCCTCCTCTGAGGTCAAGGCCCAGATTAACCTGTTTGTCCGGCAGGATTTTTCCCAGAGATGATTTCTGTATTCCCGGAAACGAGGGCAGAAAATAGAGCAGACTGACTATCAAGACCAGCAGTATAACTGGTATTTTCCATTGCAGATTGCCTTTCATTATTATAGTCCTGGAACAGTGTTTAGGTTGACAGAGCCTGATCCGCGCGTTGCACGCGCGGTTGTTCATACCAAAAGGACCTGAAGACGGTAAGAGTCTGCAGGTCCTTTTAAGTCCTGTAGATTAAGGCTGGTTAGCTTTTTTGAGCTGCTTCCTGGCTGGGATCGGACAGCCCCGCTATATAGGCCCTGTTTGTTTTGACCTGGAGCTTATCCCCGATTTCCAGAGTGAGCACGTCATTCTGAATGTCTGTGATGCGTCCGTAAATTCCGCCATTGGTCAGCACGGTGTCGCCTCTTTTAAGATTGGCCAGCACCTGGCGATGCTCCTTGGCTTTTTTCTGTTGAGGTCTGATGAGCAGAAAATAGAAAATCGCAAACATCAGAATCAGTGGAATAAAGGCGGTGAAAGGGTTGCCTGCCCCTGCCTGGGGATCTCCCGCCTGCCCCATGGCAAAGACCAGATTTTCAAAAAACATAATTCCTCCTGAGGTTAATCATTGCTTCTTAGACAATGCAAAGCGCATTAATTGATATATGCCGGTTTAAAAAAGATACAAATTGTCCACAACTGATAAAAATAGGATGTCTAACTGAAAAAAACATGATTGTCCATGCCTGAACCCTGACCTGCCCCGGAATTTTTGTCAGGATTTCAGGTAAAAATTTTACCGGCTACTTCCAGTATTGGGCCTGCTTCTGGTACGTATTGTCGAGATCTTTTACTTTGTCCTTGTCCTGCCGGCCTTGGGCCAGGCTTTTGGCTTTGTCAAGGTGGAACCTTGCCTGAGTCTTGTTGTTTTCGAAAATGCGTGCGTAAGCCATGTGCAGATGGGCCATGAAGTTGTCTTTGTTTTTGCCGTGCACCCTGGCCAGATGCTCGTGGGTCAGGGGGTTTTCAGGCAGGATTTCAAGGGCTTTTTCCAGGTATGATATTGAATCTGAAAGAAGGCCCTGTTCGCTTAAATTCCTTGCATAGTAAATAATGGCCTGGGTATCCCGGGGGCTTGACATGACGGCTTTCTGCAAAAGCCCGGCGCTGGTGTCCAGATCTCCGAACTGAAAATAGAATATTCCGGCTTCGCGCAGAAATAATGGGTCATTGTCGTCACACTCAATGAGTTTTTCAAAATTTTCCCGGGCTTGGTCAATTTTATGCGTGCGGCTGTTGACAATTCCTTTTCCCAGATATCCAAGACATGAATCACTTTTTTTATCTCTGAAATGGGTCATGGCCGCGGATGGACTGGAGTATCTGGCTCTTAGCAGGGTCTGGACTCTGCGTAGCCGGTAGTTGTCGTCGGAGCGCTTTAGAAGAGCCTGGTCCAGCCTGTTGACGCGGTCCTGAAGGTAGCTGGTTCTCTGGTCCATGCCGGGATGGGTGCTTAAATAAGAGGGTATTTCACCTCCGGAAAACCACTGCATTTTTCTCATCTTCTCCATGGCTGAAACCACGCCTGAAGGATTGAACCCGGCCTTAACCAGGAAGTTAAGGCCTACCTGGTCAGCTTCCTGTTCATCCTCACGCGAGTATTTAAGTACTGCGGACTGTCCTCCCGCGATGGAGCCTGCCGCCACTGCCTCCCCGGCTTCCGAGCCGATAAACGCTCCAGCCAGAAGGCCAACGAGGGTGCCGACGCTGATCAATTTGGAGCGCTCTATGTTCCTGGCGATGTGTCTCTGAGTTATGTGGGCCAGTTCATGAGCTATTATGGAGGCCAGTTCAGATTCCGTATCCATATTTAAGATTAATCCGGAGAAGATGACCATATACCCGGCTACAGTGGCAAAGGCGTTAACCGCGTTGTGATTGACCACGTCTACAGTGACTGGAAAGGGCTGAGGAGGGGCGGATTCGGCCAGTCTGGACGCGAGGTCCTTGATATAGCCGGTTATTTCCGGGTCTTCAATCACGTCCAGTCGTGAGCGGATCATCCGATGGGCTTCCTCTCCCAGCTCAGCCTCGTCAGAGATGGTGAACTCTCCAAAAACAGAGGAGCCTGCTTCGGCCGGAGGCAGAATCAGGATAAAGGAAATCAGCAGAATCGAGAAATATTTGGTGATGTTATATGGCATATTCATCTAATCAAACCAGAACAGGATAATTTTCTATAATCCGGAAGTTTAACTGATGAATAAGTATTTCTGAAAAAAATGGTTGTAAAGCCTGTTGCCGGCGATGCTTTTCAATTACTCAAAGGCTGTCCCGGTCATCTCTAAAGGATGTCAGCAGCCCGGATAACAGCCATTTATATACTCTTGAAACAACAAAACCGTTTACTTGTTCATCATGTCCAGAAATTCCTTGTTGTTCTTGGTTCCTTTCATCTTATCAAGCAGAAAATCCATGCTGTCAATAGGATTCATGGGAGCTAGAACTTTACGCAGAATCCAGACCTTGTTCAGGGTTTCAGCATCAAGAAGCAGTTCTTCCTTGCGAGTGCCTGAGCGGTTCATGTCCACGGCCGGGTAAATTCTCTTGTCCGCCAGATGCCGGTCCAGATATATTTCCATATTTCCAGTGCCTTTGAATTCTTCAAAGATAACCTCGTCCATTCTGGAACCTGTATCAATGAGGGCAGTGGACAAAATGGTCAGACTGCCTCCTTCTTCAATGTTTCTGGCCGCGCCAAAGAATCTTTTGGGTCTTTGCAGGGCGTTGGAGTCCAGTCCTCCGGAAAGCACCCGGCCTGAAGAGGGTGTTACTGTGTTGTAAGCCCGGCCCAGGCGGGTAATGCTGTCCAGAAGGATAACCACGTCTTTTTTTCTTTCAACCAGTCTTTTGGCTTTTTCCAGAACCATTTCCGCTACCTGCACATGACGCTGCGGCGGTTCATCAAAAGTGGAGCTGACTACTTCAGCCTTCACTGTTCTTTGCATGTCGGTTACTTCTTCGGGCCGTTCATCAATGAGCAGGACTATCATAAAGACATCCGGGTGATTGGTATTGATGGAATTGGCAATGCTCTGCAGCAGCACGGTTTTACCGGTGCGCGGCGGGGCAACGATCAGCCCGCGCTGGCCCTTGCCAATGGGAGTAAGCAGGTCGATAACCCTGGTGGAATACTGCTGGGCGCCGTTTTCCATGAGGTAGCGCTCATCAGGATAAATGGGTGTCAGATTATCAAAAAGAACCAGATTTTTGGATTCTGACGGATCTGCGAAGCCGACCTCGTTAACCCGGAGCAGGGCGAAGTAACGTTCCCCTTCCTTGGGCGGGCGGATTTGCCCGGAAACCACGTCTCCAGTGCGCATGCCGAACTTCCGGATCTGGGAAGGAGAAACATAGATGTCATCAGGCCCGGGCATGAAGCTGTAGGTTGAAGAACGCAAAAATCCGAAACCGTCGGGAAGGATTTCCAGTACGCCTTCGCCGAACACCGAACCGTTCTGCGAGGCGCAGGACTGAAGAAGGGCAAAAATCAGCTCCTGCTTGCGAAGCCCGCTGGGGTTTTCAATGTTAAATTCCTTGGCCAGCTGCATAAGGTCATGCATTGACTTGGTTTTGAGGTCGGACAGATTCATGAACTTAGGTCTCCTGAAAGAATGATTGATGGTTTAGAAAATTGATAAAATAATAAACAGCTGATCAGGCATAAGTTAATCTTCGGTACGGCCTGAAAAGCAGGTTCCGAAAGTTGGCCGGACAGCCGTGAACTGTCTGGGCGCAAAAAATTAGTTCACGGATTCAAGATATACTGAGAAACAGGCTTTTGATAAAACAAGTAATTTCAAAGTGCTTTTCACTGGGAGCATATAATGCTTAGAGATATTGCCGGAAGGAGTGTGTTAATCCTGGTCTGGTGTTTTCACTCAGGCAAGACCCTGGACTACTGGACTGGTCCGGTTTCAGGTCATTTGTCTTAATTTGTTTACAGCAGCTTTGCTGATTAAAAACTTTTTTCTTAAGTTGTTTGGCAGTCATTGAGCAGAAGCAGGGCAGCATGTAAAATAAAGTCAGCCGGAATATTTATGTTTTGATTGTGCGTACTTAGGTCCAGGATATATAATCTTTTAAATTCCTCTGGACTTGTTTGCAGATTAATGTTCAGTGGTTATGCCCGGAAAAATTAAATCTTGAATATATTATGGCTATTCTGATCTGGCTGGATCTAAGAAGCGAGTGGAACGTCAAAGGCCTTCCTGAATGACCTCTATGCGCTCTGAACTCCATGGAGTATAAATTTGAGTTTGAACTTTGGCAAGGGCTTTTAACCATTTTTATTCAGTTTTGTTGTCTTCCTGTACTTCTTCCTCACCATCTGCTTCATTACGGATGATGATATCGGCAAAGAGTTCTTCCACTTTAGTTTTGGCCTGGCTCTGATCCACGCCCAGGGCGTAGGCCAGCTCCATGGAAATCAAGCCCATGGCCTGTTCCAAAAGACGTCTTTCACCAAAGGACAGTTCTTTGTCTTTGCTGATGAGAAAAAGCTCTTTCAGGACATAAGCCACGTCCCGCAGGTCTTTGCTTTTGAGTTTATCTGAGTATTCCCTGTAACGGCGGTTCCAGTTCTGGCCGGAATACCCGGTAAAGTCTGAGCGATCTTCAAGATATTTCAGGATATCAGCGCCCTGTCCGGGGTCACTTACCTGACGAAGCCCTACGTTTTCAGCATTGATTACCGGGACCATCAAGGTGACATTGTTGCTCAGGATGCGCACAATATAAAGCTTGGTCTTGGCTCCTCCAATGTCCTGTTCTTCAATTTTTTCTACTTTGCCCACTCCCTGGGCCGGATATACGACCAATTCGCCTACGGAAAACACTATAAACCTCCAAGAAGCCGTGTTTAGGAAAAATTTAAAAATATTATTTCTTGCTGGTGGTCCGGAGCATATATATGCTGACCGGGACAAAACAACACCTGGAAGTATGCCCGGCCGTCTGGAATGCTCTCAGTGCACCGGACCTGGAAAAGGCTGATGCTTTGTGTCAATAACCGTAACAGTTCACCACAATTTTTTATTTTTGGGCTGTCCTCACAGCATGGTGAATAGACACCAATAATCAACATATCTTCAGCAGAGAAAATTATGTGTTCGCGCCCGCTAAGAGTGGAATATACTCTAAATCTTCGGATTAGTCCATGGGATTTAAGCTGAATTTTTAAAGCGGTAAAGCATTGCCGTGGGATAATCCGGATTTCACAGATTTCAGAAAAAGCCCTGATTATTATGGAGAGGGCTGATTTGATAGGGCGGCTATCTGCTGCCTGGCACTGTCCAGTCCGTGGTCTCTGAAAGTGATTATGGCCTGGGCGGCCCTGTCCAGAACCTGGTCCCGCATTTCAAATTCCCGGGGAAGGAATTTATTTAAAACATACCCGGCCAGGTCTGAGCCGTCTTCAGGACGTCCGACACCAATTCTTAGTCTGGCAAAATCCCTGGTCCCCAGGTGGCTTGCAATGGAGCGCAGGCCATTGTGTCCGGCCAGTCCTCCCCCTGCCTTGATTTTGATCTTGCCCAGGGGCAGATCCACCTCGTCATGGATAATCAGCACACTGGCCACTTCAACCGGTGATCTGGAAAATACTTTTGACAGGGCACTGCCGCTGCGGTTCATGAAGGTCATGGGCTTTATGAGCAGCCAGGTGTCCGGGCTGCCAAGACTTGACCATTGCCAGGCAATATAATCCGGAGTTTCCTTTTTATGGCCGATCTGCTCCCGGGGCGATCCGTCAACAGTCTCCATAAGCCGGTCCAGGGCCATAAATCCTATATTATGTCTGGTGGATAAGTATCCGGCCCCTGGATTTCCAAGGCCGCAGATTATGCCTTTGATGCTCATGATTTGTAGCTGTGATGCGTGAATACAGTTTATTAAGGAACTGAAGTGGCTCTATGTGTTTGTATTCCTGAAGCTTGACAACCTGTTAATATCCAAAAACAAAGCCCCTTTGTTCAGGGGCTTTGTTTTTGGGTAAAATAATGGAAAAAGGTATTAAAGCAGGCGCAAAAAGTCTATGAGGACTCTTCCTCTCCTTGGGTAGCTTCGCCCTCAGCGCCTTCCTCGGTGCCTTCGCCTTCGCCTTCGCCTTCTGCTTCAGCTTCTTCGGGTTCGGTTTCCTCGTACGGAGGAATCAGTCCGACCACAGCGAAGTTTTCATCAAACTCAGCCCTTGCGCCGGATGGAATTTTGACATCTTCTATGTTGATATGATCTCCGATCTCAAGTTTGCTGACATCGATGATGACGTGATCGGGAATATTTACAGGCAGGCAGGTCAGTTCCAGGGTTTGACGGTAAATTTCAATGACTCCGCCTTCTTCAGCGCCCTTGGGCTTGCCCTTGACTTCAACCGGGACAGAAACAGTAAGTTCCTTGGTCAGGTCAACGCCGTAGAAGTCAACATGCATATATACTGTTTTGTATGGATGCTTTTTAACGTCCCAGATCAGGGCGGGAATTTTTTCTGTCTTGTTGTCCCGTTCAAATTCAAGCTCCACAACAGAAGTTGTTCCGGCCTTGTGCCAGACTTTGTGAAACAGGCCTTCCCTGATTTTCAGGGGGATATTTTCACCTTCGGGGTTATAAAAAACAGCCGGGATATACTCTTTGGCTCGAAGTTTTTTGGAAGCTTCCTTGCCCAGTTTTTCTCTGACTTCCAATTTTAAATTGACAAGTTCGGACATCTTGTTCTCCTTGTTTTAACGTGCAGGGATGTATTTATTGGTTTATGAGCGCGGTCTAATGAGAAAAGAGCACGCTGACCGATGATTCGGTATGAATGTTATGGATAGCCTTGGCCAGCAGGCTGGCCACGGATATTACCCTGAATTTAGAACACGCTCTGGCTTTTTCAGTCAGCGGTATTGTGTCTGTGACTACTATTTCTGAAAAACAGGACTTCTCCATCCTTTCCACGGCAGGACCGGAAAGAATGGGGTGAGTGGCGCAGGCCAGAACCTTTTTGGCGCCTTTTTCGGTTAAAACCTTGGCTGCTTCAACCATGGTTCCTCCTGTATCGATCATGTCGTCCAGAACAATGGCTATTTTGTCCTGAACATCTCCTATTACCCGCATGGCCTGCGCTTTATTGGGAGTATCCCGGCGTTTGTCAATTATGGCCAGATCCGCTCCGATGCGTTTGGCGTACGCCCTGGCCCGTTCAGTCCCTCCGGCATCCGGAGATACCACAACGGCCTGGTTTCCGAATTGCTGCAGATAGGTCAGCAGAACCTCAGCCGCAAAAAGATTATCCACAGGCATATTGAAAAAGCCCTGAATCTGTCCTGAATGCAGATCAATGGTCAAAACCCTGTTTACCCCTGAAGCGCTTAAGAAATCAGCCACTACTTTGGCGCTTATGGGCACTCTGGGAACAACTTTGCGGTCCTGCCTGGCGTATCCGTAATATGGGATTACTGTAGTGACTCTGCCCACGCTTGCCCGTTTCAGGGCGTCAAGCATTAAAAACAGTTCCATAAGATTGTGATTAACCGGCGCACAGGTGGATTGAACCACGAAAATATCATCGCCGCGGACATTGTCGCCGATTTCGATGCGGCTTTCTCCGTCGCTGAAGGTGGAAACCAGGGTAGGGCTCAGGGTCATTCCCAGATGATCGCAGATTCCCCTGGCCAGTTCAGGATTGGCGTTGCCAGTGATGATTTTTAATTCTCCGTAAGCGGGCATATGTGTGTAAGCCTTATAACGTGTTTTGGCTGGGGCGGGAGGATTCGAACCTCCGGATGACGGGACCAAAACCCGTTGCCTTGCCGCTTGGCTACGCCCCAGTAATTAAAATTTATAAAAATAAAAAGGTATGGACTGGCGGTGGAGCAGGATGCCGGACCGGCAGGCACAGCCTTCATCTCTGAAAAAAGCACTCAGGCTGGAGCCGGAACCGCTCATTACGCATGCTGCCGCGCCATGTTCCAGCATGGCTGTTTTGATCCGCGCGATTTCCGGGAAAGACCTGAAAATCACTTTTTCAAAACTGTTGCTCAAAACCAGCTGTTCTCCAAGAGGGGAATCATTATCTGTTGCAGGGACGCTTGTCAAGCTGCGGGAAGGTCGGGTGTTCAGGTTTTCCCTGCGTTCATCCCATTGTTGATAAGCCCGGGCTGTATCAACATGTATTTCAGGACAGATAAGGATCATCATCAATCCCTTGAGATCAACTGACAAGGGGGAAATAATCTCTCCTATTCCCCTGACCCGGGCCGGCCTGTCCAAAAAAAAGAAAGGCACATCAGCGCCTGCCCTGGCTGCCAGACAGACCAGGCTTTGATGGTCCAGCCGCCTGGGTCCGGCCATCCGGTTAAGTATCTTTAAAAGAGCCGCGGCATTGGCGCTTCCTCCGCCCAGTCCCGCTCCGACCGGCACTTTCTTGTGCAGATAGATTTTCAGGCCGGGACGGAAATCAGTGGCCCGGGCAAAAAGATTATAAGCTTTATGCAGTATGTTGCGGTGGTTTTCCAGTTGGGATGGGCTGCATTTCAGATCCAGGCCTGAGCCTGCGGTTTCCATGATGTCCAGGCTGTCGGCTGGTCTTGAAAGGGGATAGAAGATTGAGTCCAGAAGATGGTAGCCGTCTTTTTTCTTGCCAAGGATGTTCAGGTGCAGGTTTATCTTGCATCCTGTTCTCAGGCTGTATTTTCGGGCCATGCAAAGCCTCTGTCTTGGAAAGTCCGGAGCCGGTCAGTACCGGCTCCGGACTGTGAGTTACTGGTTTTCAAGAGGGATTGTTCTGAACATATTCTGGCCCTGCCGGTTGATAAGGAGCATGAGCACTTCTTTGGGACGGGCGTCTTCCGCCAGCACCCGTTTAAAATCCTGAGGGCTGTTTACGTGCCGGCCATTGGCCTGCAGTATAAGGTCTCCTGAAACAATGTCGGCCCGGTGGGCTTTGGAGTCCGGGGTTACCTGGGTCACCAGCACTCCCTGGGGGCTGTCAAAACCCAGGGCGGTAGCTTCCTGCTGGGTAGGCTTTCTCAAGCTCAGGCCCAGTTCATCCTGGGAAGATTCTTTATCAGGGGTACTTTCCCTGGTCAATCTTTGCGTATCTCTTTCACCAAGGGTAACCTGGATATTCTTTTTCCCGGTATCGCGCCATATTGTGAGTTTAACCCTGCTGCCCGGATCAAATTCGCCGATTTCTCTGGTCAACTCTGCGGGATCTTCCACAGGCTGATCATTGATGGCTAAAATTACGTCCCCGGCTTTGATGCCGGCTTTGTCAGCCGGGTCTTCCGGAGTAACTTCGGCGACCAGGGCTCCTCTGGTTTCATCAAGTCCCAGGGCCCGGGAGGTATTCTTGTCAATTTTCTGGATAGTGACTCCGAGCCAGCCTCTGCTTACCTTCTGGTTTGTACGAAGCTGGTCGATTATGTCCTGGGCCATGGAGCTTGGTATGGCAAAGCCAATGCCCTGTCCCGCGGCTACAATGGCAGTGTTGATGCCGACAACTTCCCCGTCAAGGTTCAGCAGAGGGCCTCCGCTGTTGCCCGGATTGATTGAAGCGTCGGTCTGAATAAAATTGTCGTAGGGCCCGGCCCCTATTATCCTGCCTTTGGCACTGATGATCCCTGCCGTGACGGTATGATTCAAGCCGAATGGGTTGCCAATGGCCACGACCCATTCTCCCACCCGGAGTTTGTCTGAATCTCCGAATTTCAGGGTGGGAAGATCAGCGTCCGCCTCAATTTTCAACAGGGCCAGATCGGTCTCTGGATCAGTCCCGATAACTTCGGCGTCAAAGGTTTTTTCAGATCCTTCCAGCTGGAAAGTGGCCTTGATCTGGTCGGCTTCCCTGACTACATGGTTGTTGGTAACAATATAACCGTCATCAGATATTATAAAGCCGGAACCCAGGGAGCGTTGTTCCTGAGGAATGCTTTCTCCGCCAGGCTCCTGGAAAAAACGTTCAAATTGTTCAAAAAAATCTTCAAAAGGATGCCTTCCTTCAGGCATGCCCCTGAAAAACTGGCTCATGTCCGGCCGCTCCACCATTTTCACGGTGCTGATATTAACAACCGCTTCCCCTGAAGTCTCAGCCAGATCCGCGAATTCAGGTAAAGAAGCCCAGGAAGCCGTGCCAATCCAGGCACTAATGAAAAAAAGAAAAAATAAAGTTTGCATAAACTTTCGCATACTAAACCTCCATGGAAGTAATTTTTGAATTTTTGTTCATAAATACGACCTGATCCCGGAGGATATATTCAAACAGCCGGGACAGGGATTTCGTTTTCCAGTGCCTCTTGAAGCATAATGGATTTTGACGGGGTTAACAATATGGATTAATAAAAACCGCGATTAGCGACTTACAGCTCAAACCCTGCCTGCCCCGTGTACTTTCTTCCAGTTCACTGGGGTCACAAAAAACAAGAGACTTAGACAGGATTAACAGGATGGACAGGATAAGTGTATGCTGGCCGGAAGCCAGCATACACAGAATAGCATCGCCTAAGGCGAGTGTTAACCTTTTGGCCTGGCTTCCGGTCAGGACAAAAATTTTTTTCTCTTAATCAGTCTCTTAATCGTGTTAATCCTGTCAA
>JBKHCI010000043.1:0-13709 GCA_046541915.1 Desulfonatronovibrio sp.
GTATTTTTGAACTTATTGATTATGCAGCTTTCACGGATTCAGGTTAAACAGTCTGTTAAAGGCGTCAGCGTCGCCTCCTGGATCTGTGCATGGCCAGAAGCAGCCTGAATCCCAGAAACAGCCCAATAATATACCCCAAAACTCCAAGGGTGGGATATCCCCAGAGTCTGGGACCGGTATCCGCCAGAATGATCATGCTTGAACCCAGAAAAAGCGCGCCGGTTACTATGCCCACCACCAGACGGTTCACCACCCGCTCCATGGTGGACTGCAGATCCTCAAGATTTTCATGACGAAAACGGATAGCCAGTTCGCCTTTATCCAGCTTGCTGACAATACCCAGGGCCTGTCTTGGAAATTCATGCTGAAAACGAAAAATATATCTGATGTTTCTCTGCACAACCTTCAGCAGACTGGATGCGCTGAACCGGCTCCTGCTGAGCCTTTTCACCAGGGGCTCTGCTTCCTTGATTACGTCCAGGTCTGGATAAAGAAGCCTGGCTGTACCTTCAGCCGTAATAAGGGCCTTGATCATAATTGAAAGATCAGTGGTCAGAATTCTGCCGTGAGCCCGCAGAATAGAGGTAAGTTCAATTAGCAGCTGTCCAAGATTCACTTCCTTGAGAGGCATCCTGGTAAACAGACTGATCACTTCAAGAACCTCATTCTGCAGGATGTCCCTGTTCACGTTTTCCTTGCCTATGGTAAAACCCAGAAGTATATCCGTTATCATTTCCACATCATTTTCAACAACAGCGGATATAAGATCGATAAGCTCAAAACGAATCTTGTCAGTAAGCCGTCCCACCATGCCCCAATCCAGCAGGATCAGATTTTCATCCTCATCAATGAGAAAGTTGCCTGGATGCGGGTCAGCATGGAAAAATCCGTGCTCCAGAACCTGTCTAAGGGAAAGGGAAAGCCCCCGCTTAGCAAGAGTCGCCCGGTTTTTCAGAGAAGCAATGTCCACATCCTTCATTTTGCTGCCCCTGGACAGCTCCATGGTTATTACCACATAGCTGCAGTAATCCGGATATGTCGCGGGCACGAAAACCCCGGTCTCGTCTTTTACAGTGGCTTGAACCACCTGCATGGTTCTCGTCTCGCGCACAAAATTAACTTCCTGAAGCATAAGTTTTCGAATTCTCTGGACCAGCTGAGGCAGATTGTAGACCTTGAATGATTCCATGCGGCCGTCAAGCTGAACAGCTATTTTTTCCAGGATATCCATATCATTTTTAATGGTATCGGTGATGCCTGGCCGCTGCACTTTAACCGCTACCTCCTGGCCTTCTTTTTTAAGCCTGGCTCTGTGAACCTGAGCCAGAGAAGCCGCTGCCAGGGGCTTTTTTTCAAATTCAGAAAAAACAGCAGTAAGAGGCAGCTTAAAACTGCTTTCAATAACTTTTTTGATATCTGCAAAAGTCTCCGGGGGCACGTCATCCTGAAGCTTGCGCAGCTCATCCAGAAGCTCTTTGGGCAGAAGGTCTGCGCGCTGGGAAAGGATCTGACCGCATTTGATAAAGGTGGGACCAAGCTCTTCCAGGACCATGCGCATACGTTCCCAGGTAGTAAGATGGGTGTCGTGAAAACGAATCTTCTCGAGATACTTGCGTCCCGGCAGCCCCATACGATCCACAACATCATCAAATCCATATTTGATCAGGGTGGAAACTATCTCGCGAAAACGACCCAGATGAGCAATAGCCTTAATATCCATTTATTATTCCTGGCGGTTTCTGAAGAATGAGTTTATAAACGCCTGCAGCAGGTTTTCATCCGGAAAGTATTCCTTCCGAATGAAAACCAGCTACTCAGAACTTTTTTCTTTTTCCATACGCAGGGTTTCAAGCACGGATATGCGGTCTTCCAGGCTGGCTACTCTTGCTTCCATGTTTTCCAGGTCTTCTTTACCGGCAATATCAAAGGATTCCAGAGTGGACTTGATATTCCTGGAAATCCATTGTTGAACCATGTCCTGCTGATCCTCACTCTTCTGGATAAACTCTTTGACGATATTCTCACCCTCTTCAGCTGACAACCTGCCTTTTTCCACCAGGCTGTTAATCCTTTTTTCAACTTCCTCGGCAGTAATGACCACCAGACCCAGTCCTGTAAAAAAACCCTTTTTAAAAAGATCGATCATAATACGCCTCCTTGCATATTTAAAAAAGTAACTGTTTACCACATATGGCGTATGGCTATTCAACTACTCTGGACTCCGGCTTTCGCCGGAATGACGGAAAAGAGCAACTGCCTGCTTTAACCGTCACCCCGGTCCCGGATCAAGTCCGGGATGACGGATCCGGGGTCCAGGTCTTCTTATCCGGTCTTGCTGAATAGTTACAAAAAAGGTAACTATTCAGCACAATTTATAATTCACCTCAAAAGACTGGAGCCTGTCCTGGTTTCGCAATGTTGCAATGTTTGACCGGCGACGGTTCCGTTAGACAAAACCAGTACTTGCTTTGCAAACCAAAAATAAAATGGTTTTGTCTTACGGAACCGCGACAGGGAGTTTTGCAACATAAGAAAACCGGATTGGCTCCAGGATAAAAAATATGGTGAACAGATACCAAAAAAGAACCGTTTTCGGGATGAAAACTAACCAATACTTGGACAGGCCTTGAGCGCTTCCGCTATTTCATCATCGGAAAAGGCCTTATCCTTTAGAGAACCTTTGAGATAAGCATCATAAGAGCCAAGATCCAGCAATCCATGTCCTGAATAAAGAAAAACTATTACCTGACCTGGTTCAGCTTCTTTAGCCAGATCAATAGTTGCCTTGATGGCATGGGAAGTCTCGGGCGCCGGCAAAAATCCTTCAGTCTGCATAAAAAGCCTGGCAGCGTCAAAAACCTCATTCTGAAAATAGGCCCGGGGTTCCACGTATCCGTGCTTGGCTATATGGGATACAATGGGGGATTCTCCGTGATAACGCAAACCTCCGGCATGAATAGGAGGTGGAAAATATGCATGACCAAGGGTATACATCTTCAGAAGAGGTGTCTGCCTGGCCATATCTCCAAAGTCATAAGCAAACCGGCCCTTGGTAAGAGTAGGACAGGCCTGGGGTTCCACCGCAACAAATCTGATATCCTCTCCGCTCATCTTCTGGGGCATGTAGGGAAGAACAAGGCCTCCGAAATTGCTCCCTCCACCCACGCAGCCAACCAGGATATCCGGCTTGTCTCCGGCGATTTCCAGCTGTTTTTGAACCTCCAGTCCGGTTATGGTCTGATGCAGGATAACGTGATTAAGCACGCTGCCCAGGGCGTAATTGGTATCCTTGTGAGATGCGGCGTCTTCCACTGCCTCTGAGATAGCCAGGCCCAGACTGCCGCCGGAATCAGGGTCTTTTTCCAGTATCTTCCGGCCAATGCTGGTTTCAGCTGAGGGAGAGGGAAATATTTCCCCTCCATAAGTACGGATGATTATCCCCCGGTAGGGTTTTTGATCATAACTGCAGCGAACCATATACACAGTACAGCGCATATCAAACATCTTGCAGGCAAAGGAAAGGGCCGTACCCCATTGCCCGGCCCCGGTTTCAGTGGACAGACGCTTCACCCCTTCCTGCTTGTTGTAATAGGCCTGGGCTATAGCCGTGTTGGGCTTATGAGAACCTGCAGGGGAAACTGATTCATCTTTGTAATAAATTTTGGCTTTGCTTCCAATGGCCTGCTCCAGTCTCCTGGCCCTTACCAGGGGCGAAGGACGGTACAGTTTATATATCTCCAGAATTGGCTCAGGAATATCAATCCAGGTCTTGCCTGACATTTCCTGCTCAATTAACGACTTGGGAAATATCGCCTCGAGCTTTTCCGGAGAAAGAGGTTCTTTGGTCCCGGGATCAAGCGGGGGAGCAAGGGGATCAGTCAGTTCAGGTAAAATATTATACCATTTCCGGGGCATATCCTTTTCAGAAAGATGAATCTTGATTTCGTCCATTTTGGCAATCTCCTTGAGTTTAGCCAGGTGCTTGGTTCAGTTTGCTGGCAACAGAACATCCGGCCGGCAAACTTGCAAGCAGCGGCCGGACCTGTCTGATTTCATTTAATACAATACCTCAAACTGGTAATAAATTATACTCCTGGAGTAAAGCCTAACTTGGAAAGGTCAATGTTTGCCGCGAAATCAGATCCTCAAACTTTATCTGTCCTTGACAAGATCAACATGTCATCGTAACTGTTTCAGGATTAAGAGGAAAACAATTTCCATAAGGAGTTTTTATGGCCAAAGAAGAAGCTATTGAGGTTGAAGGTACGGTTGAGGAAGCCTTGCCCAATGCCATGTTTAAAGTCAAACTGGACAACGGGCACGAAGTGCTGGGTCATATTTCAGGAAAAATGCGCAAGTTTTACATCCGCATCCTGCCGGGCGACCGGGTAAAAGTAGAACTTTCCCCTTACGATCTTACCCGCGGAAGAATAACCTATCGTTTCAAATAATATAAAGCCCAAAGACCTACCATTACTCTGCTGATTTACAGATCTTATCCCTGTAAAAGGACCGGAATCAAAAAAGTCATATTTCTCAGGTCTCTGGCAGCTTTCAGGTAAACACATGTCAGAAATTGATTTACACACCCATTCCACGGCGTCAGACGGGACCTATACTCCGTTTGAACTGGTAAGACTGGCCAGGAATATAAACCTGAAAGCCATCGCCCTGACCGATCATGATACCACCGGAGGCCTTAACGAGGCTCTGAAAGCCGCCAGGGAAATGAATATGGAGGTAATTCCAGGCTGCGAACTCAGTGTTGAATTTCAGGGGGTCATGCATATCGTGGGTCTGTGGCTGGAACCGGACGCCCCCAAACTTAACCAGTCCCTGCTCGAACTGCGGGATAAAAGAAACGCCCGCAATGAAATCATTATTGAAAAACTCCAAAGTCAGGGAATAGCCATCACCTATGAAGAAGTCCGGAATCTGGCCGGCGACGCATCCATTGGCAGGCCTCATATCTGCAGAGTCCTGATGAATAAGGGGGCTGTCTCATCTGTCCAGGAAGCCTTTGACAGATACCTGGGTCCTGGAGGCAAGGCTTATGTGCCCAAGGAAAAATTTAACCCAGAGAAAGCCATATCCATCCTTAAAGATGAACAGGCCACTGTTATCCTGGCTCATCCTTTTTCTCTGAATCTCCAGCACGATGAGCTGCGCAAAGAACTTTACCGCCTGAAAGATCTGGGTCTGGACGGCATGGAAGTTTATTATCCGGAACACACCCCGGAACAGACCAGATATTATTCCTCATTGTGCGCTGAACTGGATCTCCTTCCAAGCGGGGGTTCTGATTTTCACGGCTCTGTCAAACCCCACATAAAACTTGGAAAAGGACGCGGCAAGCTGGCGCTGCCCTATTCCCTGCTTCAAGACATGAAGAATAAAAGAATACAGCAGGGCCTTAAGGCATGAATCCGGAGTTGCCGGAGCTGTTATGTCCGGCAGGAAGCATGGCTCACCTGCAGACCGCACTGACTTACGGAGCGGACGCGGTTTACCTGGGCGGAAATGAGCTCAATCTCAGATCCAAGGCCAGGGGATTTTCTTTTGATGAGCTCCTGGAAGCCGTAAGTCTGACCAGGAAGCACGGTTCCAGAACATATTACTGTCTCAACGCCCTTCCCCTGCAAAAAGATATTCCCCGGGCTTTGTCCCAGCTGGAAGTTGTTTCCCAGCTTAATCCTGACGGACTTATAGTTGCGGACCCGGGCATAGTTTATCTGGCCCGCGAAAAAATACCAGGAGTGGATCTGCACTTAAGCACTCAGGCAAATACCTGCAACTCGTATTGCATTGAATTCTGGAAAGAGCAGGGAGTAAAAAGGGTCAATCTTTCCCGGGAACTGAGCTTGAAGGATGTCCGGGCCATCAGCGGCAAGGTCAGGGACATTGAGCTGGAAATGTTTGTCCACGGAGCCATGTGCATGGCCATTTCAGGACGCTGTTTTTTAAGCGCGCATCTAAACCAGCGTTCCGCCAACCAGGGTCTTTGCGCGCATCCGTGCAGGTATGATTACAAACCTTATCCCCTTGACTTTGAGGAAAAAACCAGACCGGGTTTCCCGGTGTGGAGTGTGGAACAGGGAGAAGATTATTCCAAAATATTCAGTGCTGAGGATCTCTGCCTGGTCAAATACATACCATGGCTCATAAACAACAGTATTCATTCCCTGAAAATAGAAGGCCGGACCAAGAGCGTTTCCTACCTGGCCATTGTAACTGACGTATACCGCACCGCTCTGGATGACTTTGCCCGGAAAACATTCAGACCAGCCAGATACCTGAAAGAACTTTCCCTCATCAACAACAGGCCCATGGGCACGGGTTTCTTTCTAAAGAACAAACTTTTGTTTACAGATCCGCAAAATAAGCCTGCTAACAACAAAAAAATCCTGGCCAGGGTCCTGCAGAAAACAGGCAGCAGCAGATGGCTGGTCCAGATCAAAGAGAAATGGCTTTGTTCAATGGATGTGGAATTGGTCCTGCCCGGTCTCAGGCGTCCTTCAATTTCCAGAGGAAATTATTCCCTGGAAAACCATTCCGGACAGAAAACTCAAACAGCTCATTCAGGCATGACCGCGACCCTTTGCTGCGAACATGAGCAGATAAGGGAAAATATTTTTATCCGGATGAAATAATGAAATAACAAATATATTCCCTGCTCTTTATTTTCCCTGATCCATAATCCCGTCTTCACCTATTCCCTGGCCAGCTTTCTATACCTGATCCTGTGCGGGATGTCTGCTTCTCTGCCCAGTCTTTTTCTGCGGTCTTCCTCATATTCAGTAAAGTTTCCATCAAAAAAGACCACGTTGCTGTCGCCTTCAAAAGCCATGATATGTGTACAGATGCGGTCCAGAAACCACCTGTCATGGCTTATGACCATGACGCAGCCCGCAAAATTGAGCAGGCCATCTTCCAGGGCGCGCATGGTGTTTACATCCAGATCATTGGTAGGTTCATCCAGAAGGAGAACATTGGCCTCTTCTTTGAGCATCCTGGCCAGCTGAACCCTGTTTCTTTCACCGCCTGAAAGCATTCCCACTTTTTTCTGCTGGTCAGAGCCGGTAATGTTGAACCTGCCAAGATAGGCCCGGGCATTGACCTCGCGCCCGCCCATCCGAACCATGTCATGCCCGTCACTTATCATTTCAAACACAGTCTTGTGGCTTTCCAGCTCGTCCCGGTGCTGATCCACATAGGCCAGCTTCACTGTGTCTCCAAGCACTATTTTTCCGGCGTCAGGCTGTTCCTGGCCGGCAATCATCCTGAAAAGCGTGGTTTTACCGGCCCCGTTTGGACCTATGATCCCTGTAATAGCCCCCGGAGGAATCATGAAATCCAGATCCTTGATCAGCAGCCTGTCTTCAAATGCCTTGGTCAGACCATTTGCTTCAATTACCTTCTGCCCCAGCCTGGGTCCCGGGGGGATAAAGATTTCCAGGTCCTGCTGCTGTTTCTGATAATCCTTTGAAAGCATATCTTCATAAGCGCCGATCCTGGCCTTACTTTTGGCATGCCTGCCCCTGGGAGACATCTTTATCCATTCCAGTTCGCGTTCCAGAGTTTTCTGACGATGGCTTTCCGCCTTTTCTTCCCGGCGCAGACGTTCCTTTTTCTGATCAAGCCAGGAAGAATAATTGCCTTTCCAGGGGATTCCCCGGCCCCGGTCCAGTTCCAGAATCCACCCGGCAACATTATCCAGAAAATACCGGTCATGGGTAACAGCGATAATAGTCCCGGCATACTGCTGCAGATGATGCTCCAGCCAGGCAACTGTTTCCGCGTCCAGATGGTTGGTGGGTTCGTCCAGAAGCAGAATATCAGGCTGCTTAAGGAGCAGGCGGCAAAGGGCCACCCTTCGTCTTTCTCCTCCTGACACCTTGTCCAGAGTCATTTCAGAAGGTGGACAGCGCAGAGCGTCCATGGCCATTTCCAGCCTGGATTCAATGTCCCAGGCATTGGCGGCATCCAGCTTCTCCTGGACCTCACCCTGCCGATCAATAAGACTGCTCATCTCTTCATCACTCATGGGCTCGGCAAATCTGGCATTAATCTCCTCAAATTCCCTGAGCAGGGCAATAGTCTCGGCCGCGCCCTCTTCCACCACCTCGCGCACTGTGCGCTTTTCATTGGCCAGGGGCTCCTGTTCCAGATATCCAATGCTGAATCCAGGAGAAAGAATGGTTTCGCCCTGAAAATCCTTGTCAACTCCCGCCAGGATGCGCAAGAGGGTGCTTTTTCCTGAGCCGTTCATGCCCAGGACCCCAATCTTGGCCCCGTAAAAATATGAAAGAGAGATATCCTTCAATATCGGCTTCTTGTCATAAAATTTACTGACCTTGACCATGGAATAAATTATCTTATTGGGTTCATTGCTCATTATGTTTCCTGTCAATTTGAATTAATAAATAAAATTTTTGTAACCGTTCACCACCATTTTTTACTTTTGAGGACACCATGGTGAATAGATACAAATTCTTGTAAATAAGTAAGTTTCACTTTTTACCTGAATCCGTGAACTTGGTATTTTCGAACTTATTGCTTATGCAGGTTTCGGGGTTTTTACAAAAGGTCCGCAAACTGTGTGAACGACTTAGGCGGACTTAATCAAAATCCTTTAAAGATCTGAATTGATTCAGAAAATAAACAAAGTTTTCCAGCAAAATCTCATCAATGGCAAGACCGGGATTTTGATTTAGACCGCCTTGAAGTGAGTTTTTGCGGCCTTATTGTAAAATTCCGAAGCCTGCCCTTCACGGATCCAGGTTTTTATGTAAAAAAAGGATTCAAAACAAAATAAACACCCAGGATTAATATTAAAAATCCAGCACCCTTCCTGAACCAGATTCCCGCTCCCTGCCAGGCCTTCATCTCGGTCAGTCTTCTGACAAAAGCGGCTGAACTGCCGGCGATAAATATGGGCAGACAGTGCCCCAGGGCAAACAGCATAACCATGGTCAGTCCGGTAACAATTTTTTCCTGAACTGTGATGATCGCCAGAATAGGGGCCAGGAAACCAAAAGTACACATACCTGACAAAATCCCGTACCCAAGACCCAGCCCCAGGGCGCCCAGATAACCACGCAGCTTGAACTTATGCAGAAACCCGCCCGGCAAAGAACACTGGGGAACCCCCATCATGCCCAGGGCAATCCAGATCAGGATCGCTCCCATAATAATCTGCCAGTATCCGCCCACATCTCCCAGAACACGTCCAAGGGCCGCGCAGATCACCCCGATAACAGCAATAGTGATAAAAAGCCCCAGGCTGAACAGAAGAGAGTAAGCTCCGGCCTCTCTGGGTTGAAGAATCTTTTTCTGTCCGCCCACATATGCCACAACCAGCGGAATAGCTGCCAGATGACAGGGACTGAAGGCCACGCTGACCACTCCCCAGAGAAACGATCCGATTAAGGCGATGCCTGCACCCTGAGTTATCCAGGCGTTTATTGTGATTAAAACTGAATCAAACATCAGACCTCTGTGATGAAACAAAAATTAAGGGAAGTGCTGTTCATATTAAAATGAGTCATCCTCAGGTTTAGGAATCATCGGATTCCTGCTGTTTCAAAAGCTCTTCCAGAACTTCTTTAACTGCTTCTTTTTCCATGAATCCTGTATGTCTGTACCTTTCCTCACCAAGATGATCATAAAAAACCTGCGTGGGTATGCTGGTTATCCTGAAGCGTTGCATCTGGTCCTTATATTTGTCCACATCAATAAAAGGTATTGAAACCCGGTCCTGATATTCCGCGCGCAATTCTTCCAGAACCGGCTGCATCATCCTGCAGGGCAGGCAGGAATCAGCTCCCAGATTAACCATAGTCACTGTATTCTCTGCGGGAATCTCCGGAAGGGGCTCAAGAACGTTTTCCCGGCCCTGTTCCTGAGCGGTATAAAGAAACATCAGCGTGAATACCGCGCCCACAAAAATAACTGCCGCTATAACTTTTTTCATGTATTATCAACCTGAAAAAGGGATGGCATCTCATTTAAACTTAAAATGCCATCCCTTTGCTGTTTTAGAAGTTTATGGTTATCAGGAAATCCATTCTTTAATCTGGTCTTTACTGGGAATCTTGCCCACGCTTTTAACCTGTCCATCAACAACAACCGCAGGAGTGCCAAACACTCCATAACCTGCAATCTGCATTGTATCGGTTACCTTTTCCACATCAGCCTCCTGGCCTGACTCCTTAAGCACCTCCATAACCAGATTCTGAACCTGTTCACATTTGGGGCAACCGGGTCCCAGAATTTTAATATCCATTTTCAAACCTCCATATTAATTTTATCAGTTGAAGAAATTGCCGTAAACAAGACCGCAGATTGTGGACATGACCACGATGATCATTGAAAAAACAAAAGTTTTCTTAAAGCCCATAACACTGCCGATAACCAGCATATTGGGCAGGGAAAGAGCTGGCCCGGCCAGTAGAAGAGCCAGGGCCGGTCCCTGTCCCATGCCTGAACCCAGAAGTCCCTGCAGGATGGGAACTTCGGTCAGCGTGGCAAAATACATAAGCGCTCCGGCAACCGAGGCAATGAGATTGGCCTGCAAGGAGTTTCCACCCACCAGATCCGCTATCCACTGCTCCGGAATCAGGGCTGGATAGCCCGGTCTGCCCAGGAAAAAACCCGCCACCAGAACCCCCATAAACAGAAGCGGGGCAATAAGCTTGACAAATCCCCACGTGGACTGAACCCAATCCTTTCTTTCCTCAGGGATAAACCAGAATTTGATCATAAGAGCCAGAACCGCCAGCAGAAAAACAGTAACATACCATTTCATGGAATAAAGGGTGATCCAGATCTGCTGGGAATCCGGGCCAGGAGCGGCAAAAGCGGCAAAGATCAGGATAAGGACCATGGTCAGAATAAACATGGCATCCTGGAAAAGGGTCCTTTGCTTCTCATCTTCATCAGGTAGGTGCATCCGGGCTTCTTCTCTTTTCTGATCATCTCGCCTGAAGATCCAGGACATGAGCAGCCCGATGACCACCGCGAATAAAATAGCTCCCACCGCTCTGGCCAGTCCCAGCTGCCATCCAAGAACCTTGGCTGTCAGGGTTATGGCCAGGACATTGATGGCCGGTCCCGAATACAAGAAAGCCGTTGCCGGGCCGATGCCCGCGCCCCTGGAATAAATACCGGCGAAAAGAGGCAGCACTGTGCAGGAACAGACAGACAGAATGGTGCCTGACACCGAGGCCACTGAATAGGAAAGGATTTTATTGGCCTTTGACCCGAAGTATTTGAGCACCGATGCCTGGGACACAAATACTGCTATGGCTCCGGCTATGAAAAATGCCGGGATCAGGCAGGTCAGGACATGCTCCCTGGCATAGTCCTGAAGCATCATAAAAGCTTCCAGGCCAGATCTGCGAATAACTTCGGCATCCCAGGGAATAAAATAGGCCAGCAGGAATACAGCGATGATTATTAAAAGTTTATACCATTCCTTCATGTTTTATTTCTGCCTCCTCAAGCTGATGAAACAATACATTTAATTCTTTATTAATCCAGTATACCGTGCTCATAAAGATAACTGGTAATATTATCCGCGCCGGTAAGAATAAGCCTCTTTCCCTGACTTTCTTCTACAATCATCAAAGGCACGCCGCGAAAACCATTTCCTCTGAAAAACGTTCTTATACGGTCAATCTTGGTTTCCAGTCTGTCTGTAACCTCGACATCGGGCACTTCCCCGCTTTGCTCCAGGCTGACCAGTTCATAAAAGATATTTTTTTCATTTCCGTCCAGCTCCATGAGCCAGGCAATCTTTTTCAGATCCGGCTGCGACTTGTCCAGAGGAAGAAGTTCCCAGGAATAGTCTGCTGATTCACTTTTAGCCAGATTGTTCAAAATCTCAGTGCAGTACGGACAGTGCAGGCTGAAGAAATAATTAAATTTCGGCCATCTTTGAGCCTCAGCACTCTGCACGCTGATCCCGCTGACATGTTCCAGAAGAGGCGTTCTGTCAGGGATATTTATCATGGATCCGGCTATTCCCCCTCCAACCCAGACCGCGAGACCAAGAACAAGAATGGAGGTTTTTTTCCTGACCAGAGAAAACAGTAGAAGAACAACCAAAAGGGCTGCTCCGACCCCAAAACACAGCTGACACTGTTCTTTAATGGAAAAGTACTGAAAACCAAGTAATCCCCCGTCAAAGGCCAGGGCCCCCAGGACAAGGACAAGCATCCCTGTCCACAGCCACTTTTTGTCGTATCTTGCCGCAAAAAAATAAACACCCCATAAGAAAATGAAGAAAACCAGACCAAGTACTACCAGGTTGAATTCTGTGATGTTAATATAGTCGCCCACAATGGCGCAGGCCTGTGTAGAACAGATACCCGCCCCGGTACTCATCCGCAGATAAATATCCGCGCCAAGGCCCAGTATGGACAGGATCAAAACCGCGTGCAGAAAAATATTAAATGGTAAATTACTGATTTTTTTCATCTTCGATCTCGAAATTTTATGAAGTTTGAGGTTTGCAGGCCCGGCCGGAATCATCAAGTGTCTCGGTTTCCAGTCCATCATCGCGAACAACACCTCCAAAGTATTTTCTCAGGAAGTACAGGCTGACATGGACCAGGCCGATAAGTACCGGCACTTCAACCAAAGGGCCGACAACAGTGGCAAAGGCAATGGGCGAGGCAATGCCGAACACGGCAATGGCCACGGCAATGGCCAGTTCAAAATTGTTGCCCGAAGCGGTAAAAGCCAGGGTGGCGCTGCGGCTGTAGTCAGCTCCCAGTTTGGAAGCCATGAAAAAGCTGATAAGAAACATAATTACAAAGTAACAGGTCAAAGGCACAGCGATCCACAACACATCCAGAGGCCGGTATATGATCTGCTCGCCCTGCATACTGAACATGACCACAATAGTAAACAAGAGAGCTATAAGGGTAATGGGAGAAATCTTGGGCACAAACACATTGTCATACCAGTGGTGCCCTTTGATGGGCAGAAGAACCACCCGGCTGAGGATCCCCGCTCCAAAGGGAATGCCCAGATAAATCATGACGCTGGCAAAAATCTCGCCTATGGTCACATCCACAACAACACCTTCCAGCCCGAAGAACGGAGGCAGTACCGTAATGAAAACCCAGGCGTAAAAACCAAAGGTCACGATCTGAAACACGCTGTTCAAGGCCACCAGACCGGCCCCGTATTCACTGTTGCCCCTGGCCAGATGGTTCCATACCAGAACCATGGCAATGCACCTGGCTATACCCACCAGGATAAGTCCCACCATATAATAACCCCAGCGCTCGTCAGGGCCGAACAGAGCCGGGGCTATGTATCCGAAGAAACCTACTGACAGAGTAAACATGAGGATTGGCCCGATAATCCAGTTCTGGACCAGGGACAAGCCCAGTATTTTGTAATCGGCAAAGACCCTGGGCATGAGTTCGTATTTGACCTTGGCCAGAGGCGGGTACATCATAAGGATCAGCCCAAAGGCGATCAATAGATTGGTATGCTCCCCAACAGTCAGGGCTTTATTGAAACTTTCAACCGGACCCTGGAAAAGGAACCCTATGAGCACGCCAAGGGCCATGGCCGTAAATATCCAGACCGTAAGAAACCGGTCCAGGACAGACATTTTTTTGCTGATTTTTGTGGATTCCTGATCATTCATTAATTTGCACCTTTATGTTTTTATCTTGCGGGTTCAAAGTTCA
>JBKHCI010000167.1:0-3060 GCA_046541915.1 Desulfonatronovibrio sp.
GGGTTTAATGTTTCACCATTGATATGATGTTTGACCGTCGCGGAGTTCGTATCAGCAGAAACATGAATCCATGGCTGGCCGAGGGCTGTGGTGAGTCCTTAACATATATTTTACTGTACCCTGAATCCGTGAAACCAGATTCCGGAATTTGTCAAACCCGGAAACCTGCATAGGCAATAGATTCGAAAATACCAGCTTCACGGATTCAAGCTGCACTCTAAGATTCGTAGATTCCCCGGTAATACTTAAGCAGGTCTGAGAAGCAGTTATCCAGAATGGCCTGTCTGGCCCGGGCAACAAGTCCCACAAAAAAACGCAGATTATGTATGGAATTCAAACGATAGGCCAGGAGTTCCCTGGCCATGTACAAGTGTCTCAGGTACGCCCTGGAAAAATTTGTGCAGGTGTAGCAGTCACAATTGGGATCAAGGGCTGCATCGTCATTCTTGTACTGAGCTCTTTTTATATTAACCTGCCCCAGAGAAGTATAAAGAGTTCCGTTGCGGGCATTTCTGGTGGGCAGTACGCAATCGAACATATCAATGCCCGCGTTGATGCCTTCCAGAATATCCAGGGGCTTGCCCACTCCCATAAGATACCTGGGCTTATCAGCGGGAAGAAGCGGCGCGCTGTAATTCATGATGTCCAGCATCTCCTCTTTTGACTCCCCGACGCTCAATCCTCCCAGGGCGAATCCGTCAAAATCAATATCAGTAATCTGGGCAGCGCTTTGCTTTCGCAGGTCATGAAAGAAACCGCCCTGTACAATACCAAACAGAAGCTGCTTCCCTGCTCCGTGCGGATAATAATCACGGCTTCTCTTGGCCCAGTCTGTAGTCAATTTCAGTGATTTGGCTGTATAATGATGATCTGCTCCGTAAGGCACACATTCATCAAGAACCATCATAATGCTTGAGCCGATATTGTTCTGAATGGAAATCACTTTTTCCGGTGTAAAGAAGTGCCTTGAACCGTCAATGTGCGAGGAAAATTCCACTCCGTCATCATTTATTTTTCTAAGATCCGCCAGGCTGAAGACCTGAAACCCGCCTGAGTCAGTGAGTATGGGCCGGTCCCAGCGCATGAAACGGCCCAGCCCGCCCATCTCTGCCAGAAGTTCGTCGCCGGGACGCAGATACAAATGGTAAGTATTGCCCAGGATAATTGATGCCTTGATGTCCTTCAGATCCTGAGGACAAAGACTTTTAACACTGCCCTGGGTGCCCACGGGCATAAACACGGGCGTCTCTACCACGCCGTGAGCTGTGGTCAATTTACCTGCCCTGGCTGAGCCGTCCACGCAGTCTACCTGAAAAAAACCAATACCACTGTTTTCAGCAATCAAGCTGCACTCCATTTTGATGACATATATCTTTTAATTCACAACTACAGCAACCGGGTTTTCTGGCCCTGCACACATCCCGGCCGAAAAACACCAGCATGTGATTGACATTGGCCCATTCCGGTCTGGGAAAAAGAAGCATAAGCTCTCTTTCAATAACCAGGGGATTGACCGACTCAGTAAGACCCAGCCTGAAAGTTATTCTTTTTACATGGGTATCAACAGCAATGCCTTCATTAATGCCGAATGCTCCGGACAAAACAATATTAGCTGTTTTTCTGGCCACTCCAGGCAGGGAAACAAGGTCTTGCATACGAGAAGGGACCTTCCCTTCAAAGTCCTTCACAATAATATTGGCCGCAGCCACGAGATTTCTGGATTTGTTGCGGTAAAAACCTGCCGAACGAATCACCAGAGCTGCTTCCTCAGGTGATGCCTGGACCAGATCATAGGGGGTGGGCCATTTTCGGAAAAAAAGAGGGGTGATTTTATTGACCTGCCTGTCCGTGCACTGAGCGGATAAAACCGTGGCCACCAGCAACTGCCAGGGAGTTTTCCAGTCAAGGGCTGTCTTCAAATCCGGATACCGGGCCTTAAGCCTGGCCAGCACCTTATGTGCCAGCTTATTTTTATTCACCATGCTTTCCGCGCTTCTGACAGCCATGATCAATCAGGAGACCTTCCAATCAATTTATGCGGTCCACTATATACTGGGCAAGATCAGATAAAAATTCTTTTTCCGGGCCTGAGTAATCTCTCAAACTCTGCCTGGCTCTGTCCACGCTTTCCTGGGCCAGCTTTCTGCTCTTATCAAGACCCAGGAACCGCGGATAAGTTGCCTTGTCCCTGGACTGATCACTGCCTACAGGCTTGCCAAGGGACTTTTCATCTCCGGTAATATCCAGTATATCATCCACAATCTGAAAAGCCAGACCAATTGATTCACCAAAATCAGCGGCATTGGCCATGTCTTTTTGCCCGGCTCCGGCAGATCCAGCCAGCAAAGCTCCGCAGACGCACGAAGAGCGGATAAGAGCGCCTGTTTTCATTGCGTGCATTTTTTTCAGGGAATCCAGATCCAGATGATCCGCTCCTGTGGCCAGAATATCAACAACCTGTCCTCCCACCATGCCGGAGGGACCGGCTGCTTTGGCTATTTCCCGGCAGGCGGACAGAACATTTTCCGCCGGCAGATCAGTCTCTGACATAAGATAAAATGCGTGGGTCAAAAGAGCGTCTCCAGCCAGAATAGCCATGGCTTCCCCGTGCACCTTATGATTAGTGGGACAGCCCCTTCTCAGATCATCATCGTCCATGGCCGGGAGATCATCATGCACCAGGGAGTATGTGTGAATAAATTCAATGGCGCAGGAAAAATCAAGAACTCTTTGTCGCTCAACTCCCAGCATTCCGGCCCAGGAAATACAGAGAACCGGCCTGACTCTTTTGCCTCCGGCCAAAAGACTGTAAGTCATTGACTCATAAAGCGCTTCAGGAATATTCAGGCCGGACAGACACCCTGAGAGATGCTCCTGAACCAGTGAGGAAACCTCTTTAAAACAATTCTTGAAATCAGGCTGTTCAAAACTCAACGACTTCATCTCCGTTTTGTTCAGTATATATGGACAGTTCATGTCTGGCCTTTTCCAGCTGTTCTCTGCAGGATTTAGTCAAAGCCTGGCCTTCCTTGAACAGGCTTACCCCCTTTTCCAGGGGCA
>JBKHCI010000168.1:0-3051 GCA_046541915.1 Desulfonatronovibrio sp.
TTGACTAACGGGCTCAGGGCTGGTCAAACAAGCAGCAATGGCGAAAACCAAACAGAATGCAGGCTTTTCTCACAGCATGTTGAATAGATACAAAATAAAATGATATTTGATTTATGATATTGCCTAACAAGGAGGAAAGATGATTCAGAAAGCAGAGAAGATATGGTTTGACGGCAAGCTTGTTCCGTGGGACGAAGCCAATGTTCACGTGCTGACCCATGCCCTGCATTACGGGATGGCCGTGTTTGAAGGCATCAGGTGCTATAAATGCAAGGATGGTTCTTCAGCTATTTTCCGCCTGGAGGAACATGTAGCCAGATTGTTTGCCTCAGCCAAAATAGTGGAGATGGAGATTCCTTTTACCCAGGAGGAGGTCTCTGCAGCAATTATTGAGACATTGAAGGTCAACAAGCTTGATCAGGGATATATCCGTCCCCTGGCTTTCATAGGTGACGGCGCCATGGGCGTTCATCCCGGGAACAACCCGGTGAGGATCATGGTCGCTACCTGGCCCTGGGGAGCTTATCTGGGTGATGATGCTTTGCACAAAGGGATCAGGATCAGGACTTCCAGCTTTACCAGGCATCATGTCAACGTGATGATGACCAAGGCCAAGGTGGCAGGCAATTACGTCAATTCGGTCCTGGCCAAACGCGAGGCTGTGGCCGACGGATACGACGAGGCCCTGATGCTGGATGTGGACGGTTACGTGGCTGAAGCAACCGGCGAGAATATCTTTATAATCAAGAACAGCAGGCTGAAAACTCCTCCCCTGGGGCCAATCCTTGGCGGTATTACCAGGGATTCAGTCATTACTCTGGCCAGGGATATGGGATATGAGGTAACCCAGCAGCGTTTCACCAGGGATGAGATCTATGACGCGGACGAAGCTTTCTTCTGCGGTACCGCGGCTGAGATCACACCCATCAGGGAGGTGGACCGCAGAACCATTGGAGCAGGCAAGGCCGGCCCCACCAGTCTGCTTGTTCAGAATGAATATTTTAAGGTTGTCCGTGGTGAAAATCTGAAATACGCGGGCTGGCTGTCCAATTATCATGTTTAGCGGCTCTTTTTTGTAAACCTGCCCGGATGAAAACCAACTGAGATATCTATGGCCAGAGCCGGATTAACAGCAAAATACAGGCCCCAGTTCTTTAAAGAGATTGTGGGACAGGATTTTATCAAAAAAATCCTGTCCAGGGCTTCCCAGCAGGACAGGCCTGCCAGTGCCTATCTGTTCAGCGGAACCAGGGGAGTGGGCAAGACAACCGCCGCCAGGATTATGGCCAAGGCTGTTAATTGCGTTAACGGGCCTGATCTGGAACCGTGCAACCAATGCTCCAATTGTTCTCAGGTAACCAGCGGGATATTTCCTGATGTCATGGAGATAGATGCTGCTTCGCACACTGGTGTGGATAATGTCCGCAAGCTTCGCGAGGACGCGGTTTATATGCCCATGAGCGGCAGATATAAAGTCATAATCATTGATGAAGCCCATATGTTGTCCAATCAGGCCTTTAACGCTTTGCTCAAAACTCTGGAAGAACCCCCAAAGCATTGTGTGTTCATAATGGCTACCACCGCGCCGGAAAAGTTTCCGCCTACAGTGATCAGCAGATGTCAGCATTATGTGTTTCAGATGGTCGCTCTGGAAGATCTGACAGGACACTTGAAATCAGTCCTGGACAGGGAAGGGATTGGCTATGACTCTGAAGCGGTAACCCTTATTGCCAAAAAGGGTGCAGGAAGCGTCCGGGACTCCATGTCTATTTTGAGTCAGGTCATCGCCATTGGCGGAGACAGAATAGAAGCATCCAGTGTCCGTCAGGTCCTGGGTCTGGCCGGACAGGAGGTTTATGCTGATTTTTTTCAGGCTATTTTGAATAAAGACCTTATTTCCATACATTCAGGAATAAATAATATACTTGGCCATGGTCTGGATATAGGTTTTTTTCTGCAGGAGTTTGCCGCCTGCTGGAGAAATCTATTTCTCTTTTCCCAGTCTGGAAAAGCGGCCGCAAAAATTCTGGACCTGCCGGCTGCCGAGCTTGAATACTGGCAGGATCTATCCGCGAAAATTCCCGCTCCTCTTATTCACGCGGGGTGGCAAATGGTGATTGAAGAACGCAAAAGCATCCTGCAGAGCCATGAACCGTCCCTGGCCCTGGAACTGCTGTTCTTCAACCTGGCATACCTTCCTGAACTTCTGCCTGTGGGTGAATTTAAGGCTATGCCTGCGTCCGGCCAGTCGTCCCCAAGCCACCCTGGCGGGCCTTTTGTCTCTGAGGTGAAACAGGCGCCAGAGGACAAGCCTCTGGAACCGGACAGGAAAACACAAAATCTGCAACTTTCTGAAGAAGAAAAGCTCCAGGATAACAATTCCCGGGACTGTCCGGGCTTTATGGAGTTTGTCCGGGCAAAGCAGGGAATAGACGAATCTCTGGTTAGAATGCTTGGCAAGTGTGACTGCGGTCTGGAAGACAACGTATTTAAGCTTGTCTGTAACCAGGAATTTATTTTTGATACAATTCAGAAAAATGGACGCGCCAAACTCCTTGCCCGGCTTGTGCAGGAATATTTTGGTCCTGAAGCTCGGGTAGAGTTTGTCAACAATGCTTTTCAAAAAGAAACGGATTTCAAGGAAAAGGCCCTGAATCATCCCGTGGTTAAAAAGGTTTTAAATGATTTTGACGCTAAAGTGGTTGAAATCAGGAAAGCCAATACCTAATAATATCAATACAGCAAGGAGATAATTAAAATGATGAATGATCTGGTAAGACAGGCTCAGATGATGCAGAAGAAAATGGCTAAAATGCAGGAAGATCTGAACACCAAGGAAGTGGAGGCTTCCTCCGGCGGCGGCATGGTCACGGTTAAAGCCAATGGCGCGCAGGAAATAATTGGAATCAAAATAGAAAAGGACGTGGTCGATCCTGAAGACGTGGAAATGCTTCAGGACCTTGTTCTGGCCGCAACCAATGACGCCCTAAAAAGGGCCAAGGACATGGTTCAGGCTGAGATGTCCCAGTTAACCGGCGGGATGAAGATACC
>JBKHCI010000005.1:0-42038 GCA_046541915.1 Desulfonatronovibrio sp.
TGAATAGTTACATAAAAACTTAACAATATCCATGGGGAGCGAGATTTTCCATGCATAGACACCATGAAATACTCCAAAAACTCTGGACAACTGAAAAAAAAGATTCCGAACCCTGGTATTGGGGATATCTTTTTCAGGGATGCGTGGTTCTGGGGATTCTTCCTATTCTGCTTCCGGTTATTGTTGCCCAGTCCCGGGGCCCGGCCTATGTAGGCCTTGTGGTGGCCATGTTTTACGTGGGCCAGGTTATTTCTCCACTTATTGGCAAGCTGGCCGACGTGACCCGCAGATTTGCTTTAATATTTCTGGGAAGTTTTGTCTTGCTGGCCCTGGGGCTGGCCGGGTTTGTTTTTACAACCAACATCCTGCTTTGGTGTGTATTTGCCTTTATGCAGGGGGCTGGAGCCGGAGCCGGCAATACAACAGCCTACAGTTTCATAGTTGAATTTAGTCCTGAATCTGAGTGGGATGCCCGGCTGGGATGGCTTCAGACATTCTACGGTACAGGTCAGGCCGCAGGCTTGCTTATCGCGGCCGTGGTTCAAAGCTGGCCAGGACCAGGCATCTGGCTTTGTGTATTTTTGATGGTTCCTGGGATTTTTCTGGCCCGTAAAGGGTTGCCGGAACGTTCCGGACAAAAACAAGCAGAACGATCCCTGCCTGCAACCCATGATGTCCCGGCCATGTCTCATGCCCGAAGTCCTATGTCTGTTCTTCGTCACTATGAACATATGAGCTGGCAGAGGCTGAAAGCATTAGGAGCTCAGTGGTGGTCTTTTTTTGGTCTGTTCATGCTCAGCTGGTTTCTGTTGATGCTGGGAACCTGGATGATTTATAATCTTTATCCTCTTTTGATGAGCAATGCTTATGGGGTATCTGCTGGTTTATCCTCTCTTTATTATGGAATAGCCGCGATGATTGGAATTTTTTTCTATGCCCCGTCAGGGTCATGGGCAGTGAAATTCGGAAGCGCCAAGATTGTATTGCTGGGTATTATCGCGACTTTTGGTTCCATCTGCGGCATGGCAATGCTGCTTTTGGCGGGGTCAGGTGTTCAATCCTGGCTGGTCCCACCGGTTTTTATCCTTCTTCCGGTGGCCTGGTCGCCCATGATAGTGGCCGGCACCGCTTTGACCGCCAAACTGTGCAGCGGATCTCAGGGAAGCGCGATGGGATTGTTTAACGCGGCTACCGCCTTGGCCAGTGTGACCGCAGCTCTGCTGGCCGGAATCATAGCTCAGAAGTTTGGGTATGGGGGGATTTGCTGGGCTGGGAGTGTTGTTGTCGGCCTGGGAATGATTCTGTTTTTTCCTGTATTGAAATATTCGCAAAGCAGCGGACCCGGGTAACAGACTGCTGGAATATGTGAGGGCAGGGATGCAGCCACGTCTTTTTCAGAATGTGAATAGTGTTATTGTAAACAACACCAAGGAAAAAGGAGAAAAAATTGACCACCACTGTAATTGTTATTTATCTGTTGGCTGTCCTGATCATCGGCATGCTTGCCGGAAGGGATATCAAGAATATATCCCAGTACGCCGTGGCAGGAAAATCATACGGCTCAATGGTCATCTTTGCTACTTTGTCCGCCTCCTTTATCGGAGGCGGGTTTTCCATGGGCAATGCTGAAAAGGTATTTTTGGTCGGCATTGCCAATATCGTGGCTTTATGGGGATTCAGTCTGAAAGAAGTTCTCATTGCCAGCTTTATTGCTCCAAAAATGGATAAATACCGGGATGCTATATCAGTAGGCGATATCATGGAAGTGCATTATGGCAAAACTGCTAAAATTTTTTCCGGAGTATTCGGCTTTATCCTCTGTGCCGGTATTCTGGGGGCGCAAATCGGGGCTATAGGCTATGTAACCAATCTTTTTCTGGGTGTTGAGAGATTCTGGGGGATTATGCTGGGCTGCGGCATAGTTATTACATATGCCACTGTGGGAGGGATGAAAGCCGTAGTCTGGACAGATATTGTTCAGTTCATCATCCTGGCCGTGGGGCTGCCCCTGACCCTTTATTTCGGGATCCAGAGCGCGGGCGGATTGAATCAGGTGCTGAATACGGTTCCCCAGGATCATTTGAGTCTGACGATTGAACCTGGGGCTATTGTGGCTCTTTGTTCACTATTTCTGACGTTTGTCCTGGGAGAGACTCTGGTCCCTCCATACTTACAGAGATTGCTTATCGGGCGTAATGCCGGACAGGTTGCCCGGGGTACCTTATACAGCGGCCTTTTTTCTTTCCCTTTTTTCGCGGTAACCGGTTTAATCGGCTTAGTGGCTTTGAGTCTCAATCCTGAAATCAATCCCAATCTGGCTATGCCTTTTGTTATTCAACAGGCCCTGCCTCCTCTTTTTCAAGGGCTTGTTGTTGCCGCGGTCCTGGCCATCATAATGTCTTCAGCGGACTCATTTCTCAATGCCGCGGCAATCTGCTTCAGTAACGACATAGTAAAACCCCTTCGTAAGGAGCCCATGACCCAGGCCAAAGAAGTTTTTATGGCCAGGGCCATAACTCTGGTTGTAGGGGTTCTGGCTGTTGTATTTGCTTTGTCCATAGAGAGTGTGCTTGATATATTGATCTATTCCTATAATTTTTGGGCGCCAATTATTCTTGTGCCGCTGGTAATGGCAATAATGCAGAAAAAAGTGAGTAAACTCAAGTTTCTTAGCGGTGCAGGGGCAGGAATAGCCGCGTTGCTTCTCTGGAACTATGTTTTGGAAAAACCTTGGGAAATTCACGGAATCGTGGTTGGAGTAGCGGCAAATCTGGCAGTTTTTATGTCAGTAGATCGCGGCAGTAAACAGGCCGTGAGATAATTTTTTTATCATGTGATACTGATGTTTGGACTAACAGTCTGTTAAAAAAGTCTTTTGATCTTTTTGCGCAGACCTTCCCGGCTCATTCCAAGCAGTTTGGCTGCTTGGGTTTTGTTGTTCCCTGTTGTTTGCAGCGCCCTTTGTATGATTGTTCTTTCCAGTTGGATTTTGTCAGGTATGTCCGGTTTGGGACTGGGCGGTAAATGCCTGGCAGGAGTGAAAGGATCCGCATGTTCCTCTGCTTCAGTTATGGACGGGATGCTGTCTGGTTCATGGTGTTCAACAGTCTGGCGTATTTCCGCGGATATATCAGTCAGACGGATCAGGGGAGAATACGACAGAGCTACCAGTCTTTCTATTTCGTTTTCCATTTCCCGGATATTTCCCGGCCAGTCATAGTTTACAAAGGCCTGCATGGCATCCCTGCTGATTTCCATAAGAGGTGTATTCATGTTTTGACAATGGACCTGCAGGAAACGCTTAAGGAGCAGGGGAATGTCTTCTTTCCGTCTGCGCAGGGGCGGGAGATCCAGGGCAACCACATTGAGTCTGAAGAAAAGATCTTTACGAAATCTTCCAGCCTCGGCTTCAGTTCTGAGATCTTTATTTGTAGCCGCCACTACCCGGATGTCCACCTGTATTGGTTCTGACCCGCCTACCCGGGTTACCTCCCGTTCCTCCAGAAGACGCAGAATTTTAGCCTGGCAGGACAAGGGCATGTCCGGGATTTCATCCAGGAACAAAGTGCCTCCGTCAGCTTTTTCCACCAGGCCGATGCGCTTGTTTACCCCTGTGGCCACGCCTTTTTCAATGCCAAACAATTCGCTTTCAAAGAGAGTTTCAGGTATTGCTGAGCAGTTTACTGTTATGCAGGGAGCGGTTTTACGAAAGGAATTGTAATGCAGTGCTTTGGCGATGAGTTCTTTGCCGGTGCCGGTTTCCCCGCTGATAAGAACATTTACGGATGTATCAGCGATACGATTAACCTGGTCCAGTATGTTGCGGATTTCAGGGTTTTTGCCGATAATACGCCTGGACGAGAAACGTTTCATGAGTCCTTTTTTAAGGCCGGTGTTTTCCTTAAGCAGTTGTCTGCGGGAAATTTCCAGCTCTTTTGCGGTCTCCCGGAGCCTGGTCATTATCTGTTCCATGCTGTATTCGCGGGCTTCTAATTTAACCAGCATCATTCCAAAAGATTCAGCAAGTTTTGCTATCTGTTCAGGATATTTTTGGCTTCTGGTGAGTTCAAAAAGTTCTTCTGCCCGGTCAAAGCGGTTCCAGGCAAGGTCATGGCAAATCTCTTCCATTTTCTTAAACAGAGATTCCACATCCGGAGTAATTTGCAATGGGTCATTCATATCAGCTTAATTCCCGGGTTCTCCATGTCAGTCGTGAATTTATGTTCAAATCCACTCAATGTATTGAGGTGTCACTTTTCCTGATTGTAGCAGGGCAGAAGGCCGGAATCGACAACAAAGTATTTCAGAAGCAGAACGACTGTCCCATTCTGCCTGACCAGAAAATGATTTTTGAGCATCAGCAGATAAACGCAGATAATCCCAATAGCCCAGGCCCGGTTTTAAATTCTGCGGCTGTTCAAAAATATGGTGGACAGATACAGGCAGATCAGGGTTGTCACGATGGGATAACCAAAACTTTCTGTATATGATATTAAATGAATTTTGTGAGGTGAATTGTGCTGTGATCTCCCAAAGGGTTTGGAATACAGGTTACTGGATGCTCCAGTCTTGTGTATAAATTTCTTGAACTGTTTATTATCGGGCGATGCCAATTTCCTGCCCGAAACTCCTTGCGTAATTCCTTATATGGAGTTCCTTGAGGATTACTTCCTCATACCGGATCATTTTGTTGCTGATAGTTTGCTCATCCTCAACGTAAATTTCAAGAAACTGACTTTCTTCCCAAAAATCAAGAAGTTCTTCATCGCCCAGAGATTTAACCTGTTCTTCAAGGGGATAATTGTCGGGGTGGCGTAAAAAATAAGCCATTAGTTATAATTTCCTCCGGATAAAATATTTGGTCGTAGACTGAAATTGTTATAATGAATTTTGAATATTAAACATATTATTCAGTTTTGGCAACTTTTTTCATCCTTGAAAAAGTTTGTCAGCTGGGTTATGGAACTGGTTCCGCAGGAGAATACAATCAGGTTTTCCATGGGCTTCTTTGCTCTTTATCCGGCACTCACTTTTGTTGCGGATAATTGCTTGTTCCAGGAAATATCCACCCAGGTGAGTGCCGGACTGGCACCTGAAGTTTCTGAACAGCCTGCCTGATAAGGATTTTTTCAACACGTTGATAAATATGACAAATAAATTCAATAATTTCTTAGCTGCCTGTTGTGGTTTGCCTTTTTCAGACAGGATCTGTTTTTATCACAGGAGATAGTACATGAGTGACGAAGTCAGAAAAAAAGATGATCAGCTTTTGCAGTTGGTTACCTTCAGTATCGGGGATGAAGAGTTCGGGGTGGAAATCTTGACTGTCCAGGAAATAATAAGGATGCTGGACATAACCAGGGTTCCCAAGGCTCCTGATTTTGTGGAAGGGGTTATCAATCTTCGGGGAAAAGTGATTCCTATTATTGATCTGCGCAAGCGTTTCGGGCTGGAGCATAAATCCCATGACAAAAATACCAGGATTGTGGTTATTGAAATAAGCAAGATGATTGTGGGATTTGTAGTGGACTCGGTGTCAGAAGTTTTGCGGATTCCTGCTGATACGGTAGAGCCCCCTCCTCCAGTGGTAGCTGGTCTGGATTCAGAATATATCAGCGGAGTAGGTAAGCTGGAAGACCGACTTCTGATAATGCTTGATCTGAACAGACTCCTCAGCAGAGAGGAAAAAGATGTCCTGAGTCAGGTATAAATTTCAGGCCATGGCCTGGGGCATGGGCGCCGCGACCACCTGACCCCTGGCCCTTAGTTTGCCCCCTGCAAATATATTTACCTCCACCATCACCTTGCGCTTGTTGCTGGTTTGCGCTGTGGAGATGATCTCCAGTTCCTCTCCCATGGGGGTGGGCCTGAGATAATCAACATGAAGGGATGCTGTGACGTAGCGCTTCAGGTTGAGTTGATTTTCTTCCCCGTCCTTTTCCTTTTCAGCCACGGCCGCGGAAGCTGTAGCTATACCGTGGCAATCAACCAGCGAAGCAATGAGGCCCCCGTAAACATAACCAGGCAAGGCAATGTGGTGTTCACCCGGAGTGAATCTGGCTGTCGCCCTTTGTCCATCCCAGTAGCTTTTTATCTGTAACCCCTGCTGGTTTTTGCTTCCGCAGCCGTAGCAATAGCAGTATTGCTCCGGATAATTATCCTGGATACAGTAATCTTTATTCATGCCTGTCCTTCCTTTATCCGTATTTTTCACTGTTTTTGTGCTTTCTGGTCACTCTGAATTCTGCTCCGGGAAATTCTGTTATGGCGCAGGCCTCTTCAATGCAGAAATCAACGTATTTGTGACCATTGGATGTGCCTATTAGTACCGTGCTCATGCCCAGGTCTTTGGCGGTTCTAAGGTTTTCCAGGATGTCATCGATCATTACGCATTCATGGCCGGAGACATTTATGGCTTCCAGTACTTTGAGATAGGGCTCGGGAAATGGCTTGGGCTTGAACGAGGCTATCCTGACATCAAAAATTTCTTCAAACAGATCTTCAATTCCCAGGGCTGATAATACATTTTCCGCGTGTCTGATTGAACCGTTGGTAAAGATGACCTTGCGGGCATCCAGATTTTTCAGAGCAATGCGCAATTTTCGATCAGGTTTCAGAATTCCGTCCAGATCAACATCGTGGACAAATTCGAGAAAATCTTCAGGATCAACTTCATGATGAAGTATAAGTCCGTTAAGGGTTACTCCGTGAATTTTCCAGTAATGTCTGCGTAAAGCGTCTACTTCCGGCTCTGGAATGCCCACTCTTTCAGTCATGTATCTGTTGATTCTTTTGTCAATAAGACCAAAGACGTTCAATGATTTTGAGTAAAGGGTATTGTCCAGGTCAAATATAAATGTTTTCATTGTATTATCAAGATTATGCGTGAGGGTTTTGTTTTTATCTGTTTTCAAAGGTTTACTTGATTCTACTGAAGCTGTATAAAAATGTCCATTATCCAGTTGCCGGTGCGTTTAACGGGGTCTGGTCCAGTTGCGGCAACAGACCCGCAGCAGGTTTCCACCCGGCAATTACAAATGGATGAAAATCAGTGGACCAACTTTTAACTGGCTGCGCCAAATTTCCCAATTGGCTTTCGTCGCTGCAAAAAGTTCAAACTCTTACCTGTCTGAATACGCCCCAGTGAAATGAAAGAAGGTTTCACGGGGTGAACTTTGGCCTTGAACTTTTTTTGCTCTTTATCCGGCACCCACTTGAGTGAACATTGTTCAGTCATAAATCTTACGGTCATCTCAAGTGGGTGCCGGACTGTCGCTTGGAATTTTTGAACAGCCAGTCTGATAAGGACTTTTTCAACACGTTGTTAAGATAATTTTATGAAACTTTATTATATCCTACTGGCGCTGGCCGCGGGCGTTATGATGCCGATTCAGGCCGGAGTGAATTCCATTCTGGGAAGCCACCTTAAAACTCCATTTCTGGCTGCTTTTGTTTCTTTCAGCATAGGGACTATTGCTCTGGCAATTCTGTGTGCTCTGCTGCGTGTTCCTCTGCCAGGGTACAGCCTTGTGTCTAAATTGCCTCTCTGGCTCTGGAGCGGAGGATTGCTGGGGGCCTTTTTTGTTACCTCCACTATTATTCTGGCTCCGAAGCTCGGCGCAGTAGCCCTGCTGGGCACATTAATTGCCGCGCAGATGGCTGCTTCCCTGATCCTGGATCATTTTGGCTTAATCGGTTATCCTGTGCAGCCAATAAATATATGGCGTGTTTTTGGGGTTGTTTTTCTGATTGCCGGAGTGATCCTGGTTCAGAAATACTAAACCCGGATTATGGATGAAAGAAAAGAGGTCTCCAGGCTGTTCCGTAGTGGTGGTTTGTGCTGGCGGCAGCCATTAATCAGATTTTTATCCGGAAATGAACACCGGGAAAACGGAGGATATATATCATGCATATCAAAGACAGCATTACTCAGCTGGCCATGGAGACAAAACAGGCCGCCCAGTTTCTGGCCAAAGCTGATTCTTCAGTGAAAGACAGGGCTTTGATGGCCCTGGCCTCTTTGTTAAGATCCAGTCAAAATGATATTGTGCGGGCCAACACCCAGGATCTGGAAGAAGCCGTCCAAAAGAACCTGGACAAGGCCAGAATTGAGCGGCTTAAAATTGTTCCTGAAACTGTTGAGTCAATGGCCAGGGCCTGTGAAGAAGTGGCTGCCATGCCTGATCCGGTGGGCGCTATTGAAGATATGCAGAAAAGGCCTTCCGGGATAATGGTTGGACGGATGAGAGTGCCCCTGGGAGTCATTGCCATAATTTATGAATCAAGGCCCAATGTAACCATTGATTCAGCCATACTCTGCCTCAAGGCCGGCAACGCGGTTATTCTGCGCGGGGGTTCTGAAGCCTTTAATTCAAACAGGTGTCTGGCTGGACTTATATCCAGAGCGCTGAAGGAATCCGGGCTTCCGGAAAAAGGGGTATCAGTCCTGCCCACAGCAGACAGGGAGGCTGTCAAAGTCATGCTCGGCCTTGATGAGTATATTGACGTGGTCATTCCCCGGGGCGGGGAAGGTCTGATCCGGGCAGTGGTTAACGAAGCCAGAATGCCGGTTCTGAAACATTATAAAGGGGTCTGCCATGTTTATGTCCATAAAGACGCGGACATTAATCAGGCCCTGGAAATTGTATATAACGCCAAGGTCCAAAGGCCCGGGGTATGCAACGCCCTGGAATGTCTACTGGTTCACAGGGACGCGGCCCCGGTCTTTTTGCCCATGATGGCCCAGAAACTGGGACAGGCAGGAGTAAAATTCAGGGCATGCAGGGATTCCCTTCATCTGCTTGGCGACAGTGCGTCACCTGCTTCTGCACAGGATTGGGGCTTTGAGTATCTGTCCCTTACCCTGGCAGTCAAGATTGTGGATTCCCAGTCCCAGGCTCAGGAGCATATTGACAAATACGGGTCCAATCATTCCGAAGCAATTCTGACTGCTGATTATTCCAGGGCCATGCGCTTTATCCGCGAGGTTGATGCCTCCGCGGTCCTGGTTAATGCTTCCACCAGGTTTAATGACGGAGGAGAATTCGGGCTTGGCGCAGAGATAGGAATTTCTACTTCAAAGCTGCACGCGTACGGACCAATGGGCGTCAAGGAATTAACCAGCACCAAATTTGTTGTGCTGGGCGAGGGTCAGGTAAGAAAGTAATGGACATCACCAGGGGACAAGATTTTATGTTTGATTATCTTGATCCGGGACAGGGCAGGGCAGGATCTGTTCATGGACAATGATCTCCAGGAAGTTGAGAGCCGGATAAACACGCTCAGACAGGCTGTTGAGCATCATAATCACCTTTATCATGTTCTGGATGATCCCCAGATCAGTGATGAAGAATATGACCGGCTTTTTAAAGAGCTTGTTTATCTGGAGGAAAAATACCCTGGATTTGCTCACCCTGCTTCTCCCACCCGCAAAGTCGGCTCAACGCCGGCCCCGGCCTTTGTTTCCAGAAAGCATTCCCTGCCCATGTACAGCCTGGATAATTGTTTTTCCCTGGAAGAAGTCAGCTTGTTCATATCCAGGGTTAGAAAACTGGCTGGGCGTGATGATTTTGATTTCTGGGTTGAACCCAAGCTGGACGGTCTGGCAGTGGAAGTTATTTACGAATCAGGATATTTTTCCGGCGCATGTACCAGAGGAGACGGAATTACCGGAGAAGACGTAACCGACAATGTCAGAACCATAAGGAATCTGCCCTTAAGGCTTTTGGATAAACAAAACACTCCTGAGTATCTTGAAGTCCGCGGAGAAGTTGTAATTCCCCGCCAGGATTTTGAAAAACTTAACGCGGTTAAGGTTGAAAAGGGGGAAAAGGCATTTGCCAATCCCAGAAACGCTGCCGCTGGTTCGGTGCGTCAGCTTGATTCAAGAATAACCGCCATCAGGCCGCTTTATTTTTTTGCTTACGGAGTGGGGCTGGTTCGTTTCAAGGCTGAGGATCAGTGGGCCTTTCAAAGCGAGGTTGCGCGCGGGTTGAACCGATCCGGGATAGTCACTGTTCCGGGCGGAAAGATATGTAAGGATATCCACGAAATTAAAGAGTATTATCAGCAGTTGGCTGCGGACAGACACAATACCCTATTTGATATTGACGGCCTGGTAATCAAGGTAAATGAGACTGCCCTGCAGGATCTGCTGGGGTTTACAGCCCGGTCTCCCAGGTGGGCCATAGCCCTTAAGTTTCCAGCCATGCAGAAGAAAACCAGGCTGGAACACATCAGTGTTCAGGTAGGCAGGACCGGAGCGCTTACCCCAGTAGCCCGTCTTGCTCCTGTCAACGTTGGAGGGGTAATAGTCTCCAGGGCTACATTGCATAATGAAAATGAAATCAGAGCCAAGGATTTGAAAATCGGAGACATGGTCCTGGTGCAGCGGGCTGGTGATGTAATTCCGGAAGTTCTGGGATCTTTTAAGGAAGAACGTACTGGACAGGAAACCGAGTTTATTTTTCCAGAGTCGTGTCCGGCCTGCCACAGTCCGGTTGTACGGATAAAAAATGAAGCTGTCCGCCGCTGCGTTAATCTTTCCTGTTCAGCCAGGCTGGAACAGGGACTCGCGCATTTTGCAGGCAGGCAGGCATTGGATATCGATGGCCTGGGCAGAAAGTGGATAAAAATATTCGTTGGCCGGCAACTGGTTAAAAAGCTGACTGATCTGTTTCGTCTTGAAAAACAGGATCTCCTGGGGCTGGAACGAATGGGTGAAAAATCAGCGGGAAACCTGCTGGAGGCAATAGATAAAGCCAGGAGAAACATTACTCTGCCAAGGCTTATTTTCGGCCTTGGCATTAGACATGTTGGTCAGCAAACCGCAAAAAATCTGGCCCTTAATTTCCGTGATCTGGACGAACTGGCAGATGCTGATGAGGATTTGCTGCAAACCATACCGGATATAGGTCCGGAAGTGGCATCATCCATAGTCAGTTTTTTCAGTAATCCTGACAATAAAGAATTAATTGAAGATTTCAGGCAACTGGGTTTATGGCCTGTAAGCGGGATGAAAAAGCCTCGCGACCAGCCTTTGCGTGGCCTGAAGTTTGTTTTTACCGGTGGACTTTCAGAAATTTCCCGTGACCAGGCCAGGACGATGGTGGAGTCAGGCGGAGGTAAAGTGTCAGGTTCTGTTTCCGGGAAGATTGATTATGTGGTTGCCGGAGAAAATCCAGGTTCCAAGCTGGACCGGGCCAGGACACTGGGTCTTAGAATTATCGATCAGGGTGAGTTTCTCAAATTGATAAAACCCTCATAAGACAATAAAGGAGTTTTTATGGATAAAAAAATAGTTGTTACCGGTGTCAACGGTCGGATGGGCAGAACAATTGCCGGGCTGGTACAGGAAGATTCTTCTTTGGAACTGGCCGGAGTGGTGGAAAGAACTGACAAGCTGAAAGATTTGGAAAGGTATGACTGTCCGTTTGGAAGTGATCTTTCGGAAATAATTTCCAGGGTCGGAAGATGTGTGATTATTGATTTTACCTCGCCTGAAAGCAGTCTGGATTTTGCCTCGGTATGCGCCCGGAAAGGAAGCGCCGCTGTCATGGGTACTACTGGATTTACCGCTGAACAGCTGAAAAAACTTGAAAAGTTTGCAGAAGAGGCTCCAATTTTCTGGGCCCCGAATATGAGTGTGGGTATTAATGTTCTGCTGCGGCTGCTGCCGGATCTGGCCGGTCTTCTGGGCGGCAAATATGACCTTGAACTCATGGAGATACATCATAAATTCAAAAAGGACGCGCCGTCCGGAACAGCCCTTATGCTGGCCAGGGTGCTGGCTGAAGCCAGAGGTATAGATCTGGAGGAACAGGGAGTTTTTTCAAGAAAAGGAATCATTGGCCAGAGAAAGGACCATGAGATGGGAGTGCAGACTTTGCGCGGCGGCGATGTGGTGGGAGATCACACTGTGTATTTTCTGGGACCCGGGGAAAGAATTGAAATAACCCACCGGGCGCATTCCAGGGAAACTTTTGCACACGGAGCAATCCGGGCGGCTAAATGGATGTTTGAAAAAGAGCCTGGAAAACTTTATTCCATGACTGATCTTTTATCTTAACTGTTCCCCAGTCAGTTAAGGATGTTATTATATAATTTTCGTAGCTATTCAGCAAAATCGAATAATAAGATCTGGACCCCGGATCTGGTCCGGGGTGACGGTTAAAGCAGGCCGATGCCTTTTTCCGTCATTCCGGCGAAAGCCGGAATCCAGTGCATTTGTATAGTCATATGCCGAATGCGGTGAACAGTTACAAAATTATGGTGAACAGTTACTAATCTTCAACCATTGAAATAATGAAAAAACAATTCATGCCCGTTCTGATTTCCGTCATGATGCTGCTGTTTCTGGCGCAGTCAAAACCGGTCTTTTCCCAGAGCCTGGACCTCTCAAGTTTTATTCTGGATACCCGCGAAAACAATCTGTTAGCAAGATTTTCCATTGATGTTGATGATTTTGAAACAATCCTCACTGCCCTTGAAAATGGTGCCGAGTTAGCTTTGGTTTGTGATGTAACAGTCCTGGAAGACCGAGCTCTGTTCTGGGACCAGGCAATAGCAGACAAGAAAATTAATATAGAAATGGAAAAAGACCTTCTGGCCGGAGGTTATATTATTGTTTTTCCAGACCAGAAAAGAGTCCTGGACAGCTTTGGTAAAAAAGAATTTCTGGAATTGCTTGCGGATATGGATGCGGAATTGCTGGCTTTGGACGCACTTCAGACAGATAAAAAATATATTGTGAGAATTCAGGCCAAACTTATATCCAGAAGTGTTCCCAAATGGATAAAAAGAACCCTTTTTTTCTGGTCCTGGGACCTGGCCAGATCCATTCGTTATGAAATGGAGTTTTCCCTGCAGCAGTATGACTGATCATTACGATATGACTGTTACCAGTTCTCAGCACCGCGAAAAGAGAAAAAGACGCAGAGAGTTCCTGCTTGTCCTTGCCGCGGTTGGTCTTATTGGTTTGCTGACCTGGGTTGAACTCAGGTATTTCGGCGTTGATTCCTATCTTTTTCTGGCGTTTTTCAATCTCAATTTTATTCTGCTTCTGGTTATTCTTTTTCTGGTAGTCAGAAATGTTTTCAAGCTGATTATCGAGCGCAGAAGGAAAGTGCTGGGGGCAAAGCTCCGCACCCGCCTGGTTCTGGCATTTGTATCCATGTCCATAATTCCTGTTTTGCTGATGTTTTTTATTGCTGTGCGTTTTGTGCAGACTTCGGTTGACTACTGGTTTAAAGAACAGGTGGCCAGCTCCATGAACCAGGCCCTTGAGGTAGGCCAGCTTTTTTACAACTCAGTGAAAAAGGGCCTTGAGGTCAGGTCTGAAGCAACTCTGGACCAGATCCGCCAGGATGAATTTCTATGGGGCGGCCAGGCCATGGAAGCGTTCTTAAAGGAAAAAATAAGCATGGAGTACGATATTACTCTGCTTGGTGTTATCACTCCCGGCTTGAGAGAGCAGAACTGGGTTGCAGATGATGAGTGGGATGAACACTGGCCCGGGATAAAGGAAAATATCCCCTGGGCGGATATTCTGGAAAGACCGGCTTACTGGACAGGTCTGTGGCCCAGTGAGACAGGTGATCTGGTAGTAGGCGTTCATCCGGTGGACAAGGCTAAAACCGGATTTCTGGTGGTGGGGCAGAAGGTGGAGCCCGGTCTTCTGGCCAGGCTTGAAGGCATAGTTCAGGGACTGGATGAGTACAGGAAGATGGAAACAATCAAGTATCCTCTCAAGATGGCATTGTACACCATACTTGCAGTCATTACCCTGTTGATTATTTTTGGTTCCATCTGGTACGGTTTTAAGCTGTCCAGAGAGATATCCCAGCCGGTTATGGCCCTTGCCGAGGGTACTCAGAGAATTGCCAGGGGGGATCTGGATGTCCGTCTGGAAGATCAGGCTGATGATGAGCTTGGTCAGCTGGTAAGATCTTTTAATAAAATGGCCATGGATCTTAAAAATTCCCAGCAGGATATCACAGAAGTAAACAAGCGTCTGGGTGACCAGAATCAGGAGCTTGAAGCCAGGGGTACATACATGGAAGCCGTGCTGGATAATATTACAGCCGGCGTTATTTCCGTAGACCACGAAGGAAGGATTACTACGGTAAACAAGGCTGCAGAGTTTATCCTGGGATTGGACGGCAAGAAAGTGCTGGGGCGTTATCCTCTTGATCTGGTAGGGGGGGAGTATGGAGTTCTAATCAGGGATGTCCTGCATCAGTTAAATGATCTCCCGGAATCACGGTGGCAGAGACAGCTGGATATTGAAGTCCAGGGGAAGATGGTTAAGATTCTGGTAAACGCGGTTATTCTCAAGTCTGAAGATAGTGACAACTACGGCATTGTTGCGGTGTTTGAGGACATTACAGAGCTTGAAAAAATGCAGCGTCTGGCTGCCTGGCGAGAAGTCGCCAAGCGTATAGCCCATGAAATAAAAAATCCACTAACTCCCATAAAGCTTGCAACTCAGCGTCTGGAAAAGAAGTTCAGCGGACAGATCCAGGATCCTTCATTCAGCCAGAGTACCCAGCTTATAATCAGGCAGGTGGAGAACATGCAGCAGATGGTCAGGGATTTTTCAGCTTTTGCCAAACTTCCTGAGGTTCAGCCAAGACTTGACCGGCTGGATACTTTATTGGAAGAAGTAGTTGCCGTTTTCAGGCAGAGTCACAAAAATATATCCTGGAATCTGCAGTTTGCGTCTGCATTGCCTGAATTTAATTTTGACCGTGACGCGCTAAAGAGGGTTTTTTTGAACCTGTTTCTTAACGCGGCTGACGCATTGAATACTGTGGATGATGGATTTGTCATCATAAGTGCTGACTATGACCAGCAGCTGAGAAGGATTTTTGTTGAAGTGGCAGACAACGGTCCGGGCCTGAGTTCCGAAGAGAGGGCCAGAATGTTTGAGCCATATTACTCCAGCAAGAAAGAAGGAACCGGACTCGGGCTGGCTATTGTCAAGTCTGTTGTTTCTGATCATGGAGGGTATGTAAGGGTTAAAAGCAATAAGCCAAGGGGTACGGTATTTGTGATTGAGTTCCCGGCCCTTAACAGGCAGACTCTGAATGTCACCTGAGTTTTTAAGCACTTGGAAGTTATGGAAAAGCCATGATTAATGAAAAAATTCTGATTGTAGAGCCGGACCAGGACCATGCAGCCGAAATCGTTGATATTTTAAAGGAGACCTGGACAGATCTGACAGTAGTGCATTCCCATTTTAAGGGACTGGCCATGCTTGAGGATGAAACTTTTCCCCTGGTGCTGGTGTCGGCTGATGACAGCGGTATTGACGGGCTGGAGTTCTGCCGCATTTATCGCAAGAGACAAATGGAATCAGGCAAAGATCAGTCATACCTGATTATTTCAGGCCAAACCTGGCAAAGGGTGGGTATTTGTGAAAAACAGCCGGAATCCCAGGATTTTCTGATAAGACCTTACCTGGCATGCGAGCTTGAATGGAGGGTAAAAGCTGGATTTCAGACTTTAAGAGAGATGCATCTTCTTAGGGAGATGATTTACTCTGATCCGGACACAAACAGCCTGAACAGGCTGGGTATAAAAAAAATACTGAAAGAAGAAGTAAATCGCCTTGGCAGGCAGAATGCCTGGCTTTCATTGGCTGTTCTTGATTTTGAACGGCGTGACTGGATGGAGGTAAACCAGGGCAGGGATACCGTGCAAAGGGCCAAAAAAAAGATGCTAAGATTCCTCAGCCAGTCCTTAAGGAACTACGATCATGTAGGACAGATTGATCAGGAAAGGATATGCATAATCTCAGGAGATTGCGATCATAATTGTTTTAAGGGACTTATGGACAGGATTGATGGGTGCCTTAAGAATTTTGATTTTTCATTTCCCACTGAACAGCCTGTATTAAATCTCAGCGGAATTTATCAAAGCGTAATGATTGACTCCACCAATGGGGGAAGTGAAGCATGTTTTGATCATCTGTGGACATGGATTCAGCAGATAGTTCAGCTGCCTGAAAAAGTGGAAACCAGAATTTCGTATCTGGACAGAGACGGTCTGAGTGACGCGTGAGTTTGAGAATAAATACTGACTGCCATACAGCGGTCCTTTTGTAAGGGAAAATCATGAAGGTTAAATTTCTAGGCGCTGCAAGGGGAGTCACTGGCTCATGCTACCTTATGGAGTTTAAGGAGCATTTTTTTGCTGTTGACTGTGGACTGCATCAGGGCAACAGCGCCATAGATGACACAAATTGGGATACGGAAATAGAGGCAGAGGATGTATTATCAAGACTAATTGATTCCCTGGAGATCAGAGATAAAGATGTTAAAAGGCCGATTTCTGAAAAATGAGGATAATCTCGGGTGAATATAAAGGCAGAAAATTAAAGACTGGAACAGGACCGGGATATCGGCCGGCTACCGGCAAGGTCAGAGAGTCCCTTTTTTCCATGCTGGAATCAAGACTGCCTGAGTGGCAGGAGATGTCTGTTCTGGATGTTTTTGCCGGAAGCGGATCTCTTGGTCTGGAAGCCCTCAGTCGCGGAGCAAAGTCAGCTTTGTTTATTGAAAAAAGTCTGAAGGCCTGCGCCATAATCAAAGAAAACATTTCCATGCTGGGCATTCCCCGAAAAAGGGCTCAGGTTAAAAAGGCGGATGCCCTGTCTTTTCTAAGCAAGCCTGGTGAAAAACCATTTGATCTGGTGTTTGTTGATCCTCCCTATGGCAAGGACATGGTGTTTCCAGCCATAAACATGCTCATGGAGTCAAATTTGCTGAATGAGAACGGATTGATAAGTGCGGAAATTGAGGTTCATTTCGCTGTGGACACCCATCTTCGTCCTGACTTGAAGCTTGTTAAAGACAAGTTTTTCGGTCAAACAAGGATGCTGATATGGAGCAGAAAATAAAGATTACCGGACAGGCTCCAGTCCTTTGGATTTAAAGCATAAAAGTAGCGAACACTTACAGATTCTGAAAGATTAACCTTAAACGTTCAGGTGATCTGAAAATATGGAAAAAAAATTTAAAACAGCGGTTTATCCTGGAACATTTGACCCCTTTACCAATGGTCACGTGAGCCTGGTAATGCGCGGGCTGGATATATTTGATGAGATAATCGTGGGTGTGGCCCTGCATACCCCAAAAACTCCTCTTTTTACTCTGGAGGAAAGGGTGTGGCTGACCAAAAAATCTTTTAACGGTGACTCCAGAGTCCGGGTGGAACCTTTTGAAGGTTTGCTGGTTGATTATGTGCGTAAACAGAAGGCAGTGGCAATATTGAGAGGCATGAGGGCTGTTGCAGATTTTGAGTATGAATTTCAGATGGCCCTAATGAACCGTCGGCTGGACAGAAATATTCAGACTGTTTTCCTCATGACTGATTACAAATGGCTTTATATCAGCTCTACCATCATCAAGGACGTGGCCAGGCTGGGTGGAGATATAAAGGGACTGGTCCCTGCAGTTGTTGAACAGGAATTATATAAAAAGTTCCAATAGTTATGCAAAGTATTGTTTTTACTGCTGGAGCCGGTCCGGCATGCCAATGTCCACCAATTTTCTGTGGCGTCTCAAGCAAGGCCAAATCAAGAAATGCATAAGAACAAAGAACCACGCCCCAGGATTATCTGTGTTATTGGTCCTACCTGCAGCGGTAAAAATGATTTGGCTCTGGGGCTTAGTAAAGATTTTCCCCTGGAAATAATCAATTTTGATTCCAGACAGGTTTACGTTGATCTGCCTGTCATAACTGCCCAGCCCTCTGAGCAGGAGAAAAAGATCTGTGCCCACCATCTTTATGGTTTTCTGGGCTTAAGGGACAGAATCAGCGCGGGCCGGTTTGTGGAAAGGGCCGAAGATTGTATTAAAGACGTTCATGGCAGAGGCAGTATCCCGGTTCTGGTGGGAGGTACAGGAATGTATCTCAGGTCATTGATCTATGGCCTGGCTGACATACCAGCCGTTCCCGGGGAAATCACCAGGGAACTGGAGAATGAATGTCGCCGGTCCGGGGTGGAGGGCCTTTACCACAGGCTCAAATATCTTGATCCTGTTTACGCCGAAACAATTACAGATAAAGACAGGCAGAAAATAATCCGGGCTCTGGGCGTTTACACTGCCACAGGCAAGCCTTTTTCCAGGTGGCACCAGGAGCAGAATAAAGATCCCAGGTATAATGTGCTTAAACTCGGTATCATGGAGCAACTGGAAGAACTCACACCCCGTCTGGAGCAGAGGATAACCAGGATGATTCAGCAAGGTGCAATTGAAGAAGTACAAAGAGCCTGGGAAAAAAGTGGACATGATCCTTCCTGTCCGGCTTTTTCAGGAATCGGGTGCAGGGAAGTAATCGAGTATATTCAAGGTGAAACAGATCTGGATCAGGCCAGAAAATCATGGTTAAAAAATACCAGATCTTACGCCAAAAGACAGTTGACCTGGTTCAGAAAAGAGCCTGATATTATCCATACAAGCAGGGATAAAGCCCGGGAGGAGCTGATCAGGATTAATGATTTTCTGGCAGGCAGTATATGAAGATAAGGAAATTAATTATGAAGAGCATAATTATGCTGGGGTTGATATTTTTCTTTTGGGCGACTCTGGCAGGAGGCAATCCTTCAGAAACAGGTCAGAGTGGTTATATCAGTCAGCTGGGCACTGCTTCAATGGACTGGACCCGGGGCAGAATTGTCGCCGGCGGCGCGGCATCCTTTGAGCTTAACCGGGAAGACCCTGCCCATCAGGCAATAATAGCTGAGCGAGAGGCTAAAATCAGGGCCATCAGGAATCTGTATGATTCCCTGGGGGAAATATATCTGAATTCCTCAGTCACACTTGACCGGGTTCAGGACAGAGACCAGGATGTAATGCGTGATGTTTCCACAATGGTACAGCAGGCGGTAGTAGTGGACAAAGTGAGTGTTTCCGGGAGCAGACATCTGGTGGAAGTTTTTGTAATGCTTGATCTCTGGGATGAACATGTCAGGATGTTTATGCCGGAGGATTTATTTATAACCCCGGAAATAAGTGAGGCTGACAGTGAAGACGCTCTGCTTCCGGGTGATTGTGTGATTTATGTGGATGCCCTTGATGTGGACGCTGCTCCTGCAGTCATTCCTTCCATAACAGATGATCACGGAAACATACTGTTCAGGGCTTCAGTCCTGGGATCAGGGAAAAGTGCCGGCACAGGCAGGATCAGTTATGTCGGTGCGGCGCATCAGGGACGGAAATTCAAAACCACTCCCAATGATGGGCAGACTATGTGGATCAGGCCGGAAAAATCATCAGGCAGATTTCATACTGATCTCCAGCTTGACAGCCAGGGCGCGGAAAAGTTCAAAAGCGTTGTTTCAAGTACCAGGGATGATTGTTCAGTAAAAATTATTCTTGAATAAAGCCTGAATCCGTGAAAGCAGGTTCCCTGGTTTCGCAAAAGGGCCGCAAAAACTTGCTTCAAGGCGGTCTAAATCAAAATCCCGGCCTTGCCAGTGATGAGGTTTTGCTGGAGAAACTTATTTATTTTCTAAATCAGCTCAGATGGCTAAAGGATTTTGATTAAGTCCGCCTAAGTCGCTCAGACAGTTTGCGGCCCTTTTGTCAAACCAAGGAACCCGCATAAGCAATAAGTTTAAAAATTCCGATTTCACGGATTCAGGATAAAATGGAAGGATTCATCAGTTTTTATGACGTTGAATTATATATGGAATTATCAAAAAACTAACATTGGCTAATATGAAAAAAATTTTTCTGTTCCTTATGGTATTTTTGGGTTTGCTGCATGGTTCCGCTTATTCCTGGCAGCAGGTTGTGGTTCAGGGTTCGGTTGAAGAAGACTCAAGCCAGGCCCAGGCCAGGGAGAAAATCCTGGAAAAAGGTTTCAGGGAGGCGGTTTCCCTGGAAATAGACCGCGTTATTCAAGCCGGGATATCTAGTGAACGTAAATCAGCCCTGATGGACGTGCTTCAGGAGCGTGTTGACGCACTGGTGCAGGGTTATCGTCAGGTATCCTGGCGTGAATCAGAAGATGACATGTCCCTGCGCATGGAAGTAAACATTGATTCTGAATCCTTGAGAGATATGCTTCAGAAGGCCGGGGTGTATTATACAGTAGATTCTTTATGGCCTTATGACTTAAAAACCAGAGGAGCTTCCCCTGAAGATTTCTATCAATTGCAGGAATTGCAGCTTGTTACCGGAGCTGTGGTGGATGGCAGTGCCACTACCAGTCTGAGCCTTTACAAAACAGGGGATGGAGAGTGGGACGGAAATATCGATCATGAAGATATAAATTTTTCTGTTTCAGCTGATGAACTTGATGAGGTCTGGTTTGAGCTCTGGGGATATTTTTTTTCCCGCTCAGAAATCAGATCAAGCATGCTGGAAAATGTAACTCTGGAAACATCAGGCTGGGTTACCACTGATTCCATAATGAATTTTAACAGGATTCTTAAGAAATGGGGCAGGGAAGTTGAAGACACAAAAATTGTTTCAGTCTTGCTGGATGTCGACTCCTTAAAAGCCCAATGGGAAATAAGCAGTTTCAGTCCGGATCTGTTAGCGCAAAGGCTGGAAGACTACCTTCCAGACAGGGAAATTGAATTCAGCATTGACAGGTAAGGGGTATTACTTTTGCCCGGTAGAAAAACAACAAGCTATGAATCCAACTGGACTGTGCCCAATCTGCTGACCATTGCCAGGATCTTTATTACTCCAGCTTTTGTGGTGGCTTTTTTTGGTCAGGAGTACTTGTTATCTCTGGTCCTTTTTGTTGTGGCCGGGATTACTGACGCGCTGGACGGATTTCTGGCCAGGGTGCTGCGGCAGAGATCCAGGCTGGGTGCCATTATTGATCCCCTGGCTGACAAGTTTTTGCTTCTTGCAACTTTTGTCTGTCTGGGTATCCAGAACTGGATTCCCTTCTGGCTTATTGTAGTGGTCATGACCAGGGAGATAATTATTATCGGAGGTCTTTTTGTCCTGCATGTTTTTGGAGTCAACATGAAGGACAGGATCAATCCGACCATGGACAGCAAGCTTAATACATTTTTTCAGATAATGCTTCTTTTGACGGCCTTGGCTGGCCATACTTTCCAGGTGCCGGGATTTATTGTGTCTGTTTCCGTCCTGGCTTATGTGGCGGGAGTTTTAACTGTTTTTTCCGGAATTCGATATGTCATTCTGGGATTTGGTTTTATGCAGATTCATGGCAATGATCAGGAATAAAAATAATAAAAAAACCGGGAAGTACCCGGTTTTTATGTTTTACTTGTCTTCTTTTTCACTTCCCTGTTTGTCTTTCTCTTTTTTTTCGTCAGGGGTCACGTCAATTTCCTCGGGTTCAGTAGTGGCTTTTTTAAAGTTTTTTATGGCCTTGCCCATACCGGATCCGATCTCAGGCAGCTTGTTGGCTCCAAAGATAACCAGGATAATGACTAAAATGATTATTAATTCGGTCATGCCTATACCAAACATGTTTTTGCCTCCCTTGTTATGCAGATTTTCTGCGTATACACCTCACAGCAAAACCGGTCAAGAACCATCTGTGCGGCCATAAAAATTCCAGGTTGTGTTTTTGGCTCCAGTTGATAATATTCGAAGTCAGGGACGGCTTGCACAGCCAGTCCTTTTTTTGTTTTTTGTAAGCGTCTTAAAGGTGTACACCATGTTTTTTATCCTGGAGCAAATCCGGTTTTCTTATGCCCGCAAACGTCCGTCCGCGGCTTAAGTCAGCCAAAATCATAATATTCAGATAATTTTTAGAGCCAGGCGGAGCCAATGAAAAGGATTATAATAATAGGACAAGGTTATCAGGCGGGAAAGGCCTTTAAAATGGCCAGAAACATTCAGGCCCAGGCCGATGTGGTCTGGCTTTCCGATCATGAAGACAGGAAGTATCCTCTGCCCATGCTGCAGCTGCTTCTGAGATCTGGAGTTTCTCCTGAAAAGTGGCCCAGGATCATGGCCAGGATAAAGGTTGATTTTGAAAGGTACCAGCAAAGTCATAATCTGTTTCCCCAGAAAGTTGGAAAGATCAGGATTGATTCACAGGGTTCAGAAGTCTCTTTTTTAAGCGGCAGAGGATATATTTCATATTCTTTTGATAAAGCTTTGATATTTCCCGGGGAAATCGTAGAAAACTCTGAAAACCTGGATGATCTGAGTTATCTCTGGCCCACGGACACATGCGCCAGATATCTGGTTGACAACTGGAACGACATTAAAAATCCGGCAGTGGTGGGTTCTGATTTAAGCCTGGTCCAGGCAATGGTTTGCGGAGGAAAACAGTTTACCTGGATCCGAACAGGCAGTATCTTCAGTGAGCAGCCTCAGTTTTTTCTTGATGAATGGCTGGCCCGCAGGGGAGTTAAGATCATCACAGCTGCTTCAGAGGAGGAAAAAGGGGAAATTCTGAAAAAGGAATCAGGCGCGGAATTGGATGGCCGCCCGGTTTTTTATAGCGGGCACTGCTCCACGGACTACGGCCGGCTTAAACGGTACGGCCTGGAATACCAGGATATCCAGTCTGGTTTTTCTGAAAATTCAGCGCACAAGAACATCGTGGTTCCAGTCAGTTCAGAACATGAAGAACCTGGTTGTTTCGCTGCAGACCCTGAGACTAAGCTGACTGATTGCCTGAAAATGGTCAGGGCGGTCCTTGGCAAAGATAAATTCAGCACATCTTTCTTGAATACAAGAAGCTGGAATATGGGTGATTTGTCAGTGGCCAGGGCAGGACATAATTTTTGGCAAGCTCAGGAGGCCGGTTATGTCTGCGAATTTGCTCTGATCCATGGAACGCACGGTGTTATGGATGACAAGCCCTATGTTCTTGAACTTATCATGGATAAGTCTTCCCGGAATATCATCGGTATGGAGGCTGCAGGTGAAAAAGCCCATGAGTGGGCCAATCTCGCCGCCTGCCTGATCCGCGATAAAACTCCTCTTGAGGAAATACCCGGCCTGGATGTTGTCTGGCCGGACCTGGTTTTCAATCCCTTTCTGCGTTGTGTGCGCATGCTTGAGAATAAGACCAGGCCAGGAATATTGGGGATCACTCCTGATGAACTCAAGCAGTCAGCAGACAACGGAGCAGAGTTTTTCCTGCTGGATGTAAGAAAGAAGCACGAGTTTGGCCGGGGCAGGCTTGCCGGAGCTTATAATATCCCTTTGGACCAGCTTACGAAAAGAGTTATGGAAATCCCCCGGTTCACACCGATTGTTCTTTATTCAGAGTGCTCGGGCAGAGCCTATGAAGGTGCATGCCTGCTTAAGGCAATGGGAGCCAGACAGCTTTATGTCCTGGATGGAGGATATGGTCTGTACACTCTGGACAGGGATCTGGCTCCTCTATCACCCGAAAGCCCGGCGACTGCCCCGGGCTGTTCTGGTTGTTAACAGTCAGCCAACCTGCTGCAACTTTCAGTTGTCAATCTCATGGGAAAGATTATCAGGCTTCCTGCCCATAACTGCAGGTTTTACAGGAACGGACACTGTGTTTATCATGAAACACTCAATCCTGGTCTGGATTCCAGTATGCAGTGCCTTGTTCTTACGGAAATGGAAAACAAGTTTGACCATTTGCTGACTCAGGCGGATACGTTTGGTTTGAGTGGTGAGCAGGTTGATAAAATCTGGACCGGAAGATTCGGTGAAATAGTTTCCTGGTCCATGTTTTGTGACATGTACCACCCCCAAAGCGAGGAAGATGACCGTTGCCTCTTTCTTTTTGGCAACGCCTGCATAATGCGTCTTCCCCTGTGTGAGGGGATCTGTCCTTCCTACGTGGTTTTACCTCTAAAAAAAGATATTGAGAGTTAACAGGTATTTTCATATATATGTCCAACCGGTAACCATAAACCGGTTAATTCAGTGTTGTAATGAGGTGGCTGGTGAAAAAAGATAATGCATTAATTGTTTCTTTTCCAATAATGATCCGGGATCTTCTGCCAAAGGTATTCCAGGACTGCGCGTATTTGCTGAATCCAGGACTACACGAACAGACTGAGAACCACTTTCTTCCTCAAGGCCTGCCCCTTGATCTGACTGGAGCCAAAGCTTTTTTAAGTCAGAGCCTACAATTCGGGGAACAGTTTAAAAAACCATCTGACATGGCCTATTTCGGAACAGAAAAAATTAATGATTTTTATTCGGATACCTCTATGGCCCTTGGCTGGCAGATTTCCACCTATGGCAGCAGGGACACCGGGCAGGATGTTGATGAGGATCGTTTAAGGGCACAGCAGATGCTTATCCTGGAGTATGTTTTTCAGGAAAGAATGGCTGAGCTTAATTCCATTAATGCCAGCCTTGGCTCTGCCTGGAAAGATTTTGATTCCTCCCTGGGCATTGAAGGCGAGGACAGAGAGTTTGCTGATCTTGACCGCAATTCAATTTCCGTCACTGCCAGCGTGACCAACTGGAAAAAGCTTATCTGGGCCTTTACCTGCGTTCTGCCCGGGGATGCCTGTCTGTTTATATTTGATCAGCAAACAGCCGGCGAGCTTGAAGAATGTGGAGTAGTCTGGGAAAAATCCGTTGTTGATTCATGCCTGGAGAGGCTTTTGCCTGAAGCTATGGTATACTCGGGAATACTCAGAAAAGGTCAAAAGCAGGCTTATCTGGAGCGGATTAAACATGATGTGAACCTTATAATGGTGCAAAATTTTAAGGGGGAAAAATGATAAAAGAGAGAATTGGGCATAAAATTAAAAAATACAGGGAACTTGAAGAGGTCGGCATTGAAGAGCTGGCAGCAAGAAGCGGACTTGACCTGGAATATATACAGGCCATAGAAAATGATGAAATGCATCCTTCCCTTGGACCCATGCTCAAGATTGCCAGAGCCCTGGGAACCAGACTGGGAACTTTTCTTGACGATACCATCACCCAGGACCCCCTGATTGTTCGTCTGGAAGAAAGAGAGGAAGAGTCTTCCCTGCTCAAGGGCAGTGAAAAGCCCGCTGCCCTGCGTTTTTTTTCACTGGGAAGCGGCAAGAGCGACCGCAGAATGGAACCATTCTATATCGAGATTTATCCTGAATCAGCAAAGGATAAAAAAATGTCTTCACATGAAGGCGAAGAGTTTATGGTGGTGGTTTCCGGCGAGGTGGAAATAATCTACGGCAAGGAAACTTATGTGCTTAAGCCCGGTGACAGCATATATTACAATTCCATAGTGCCTCATTATGTTTCTTCCATGGGGAATAAGCCGGCTGAAATATATGCTGTTCTGTATTTTCCTGAATAGCTTTCAGGTCAATGAAAAGGTTGTCGGTTAAGAAACAAGAACTGTTAAACGGATCAGAAGACTGGAATTGTTCCCCTCAGTCCTGACTGGTTTTCTTTTGCTGCAAACTCCCGGTGTGATCCTGTAAGCCAAAACCATTAATCAGTTCAAGCAGCCGGGAGAGGGTACTAAGGCCGATGATTCCGGCATACGGGAATCATGGCCGGGTGGACAGGGGGCAATGCGAAAAAGCAAAAAGGACTGGGGCCTTCACTTACCTGTCAGAAGTATGGTGAATAGATACTTTTTATTTTGCACTTTCTGATAAATCTGGAGATTATTAATGTGGGATAAACCTTTGCGTGAAATTACTTTAGGCACTCTTCTTGATGAGGCCGTGGAAAAATACCCTGATAACGATGCAGTGGTATATGTGGACCGGGATTACAAGCTTAATTACCGTGAATTCTCCGAGATTGTTGATCAACTGGCCAAAGGCCTGATGTCCGTGGGAGTTGAAAAGGGGGAAAAAGTGGCCATCTGGGCTACAAATGTTCCTCACTGGATAGCGCTGCAGTTCGCGACAGCCAGAATCGGGGCGGTCCTTTTAACGGTCAATACCTATTACAAAAGACATGAACTGGCTTATCTGTTGAAACAGTCGGAATGCGAAAATATTATAATTATTGATGGATTCAGGGATACGGATTATGTTCAGACCCTGTACGACATGGTTCCTGAACTAAAAACCAAACCGCGCGGGTTTCTCAGCAGCAGGGAATTCCCTCATCTTAAAAGAGTCTTTTTTCTTGGGCAGGAAAAGCACAGAGGAATGTATTCCATACCCGAGGTTATGGCGCTTGGAGAAATGGTGACTGATTCAAAGTATCTGGCCCGTCAGAAGTCCCTGAGCCCGCATGATGTTGTCAATATGCAGTATACTTCAGGGACCACTGGATTTCCCAAGGGGGTAATGCTTACCCACTATAATATTGCCAATAACGGTTACTGGATTGGTGAAAATCAGAAACTGACCTATAAGGACAGAATCTGTCTGCCGGTTCCGCTCTTTCATTGCTTTGGTTGTGTTTTGGGAGTTCTGGCTGCGGTAAGTCATGGTTCCACCATGGTTGTGCTGGAAGGGTTTAATCCTTTGCTGGTAATGACTTCCATAGAAAATGAAAAATGCACCGCCCTGTATGGGGTGCCCACCATGTTTATCGCCATACTTGAGCACAGAATGTTTGAAAAGTTTAATTACAGTTCTCTTCGTACCGGGATAATGGCAGGATCTCCCTGTCCTATCAGGGTGATGCGCCAGGTCATTGACCAGCTTAACATGAAGGATGTTACCATCTGTTACGGCCTGACCGAGGCTTCTCCGGTAATCACCCAGACCACCACAGAAGACGATATAAACAAGCGGGTGGAAACAGTAGGCCGCCCCATGCCGGAAATTGAAGTCAGGCTCATTGATCCTGACAGCGGAGATCTGGTAACTGAAGCTGGAGTTCAGGGTGAAGTGTGCTGCCGGGGGTATAATGTAATGAAAGGCTACTATAATATGCCTGAAGAGACAGCGGCAACGATTGAGGAAGATGGATGGCTCCACTCCGGCGATCTTGGAGTGATGGACGAAAATGGATATTTGAGCATTACCGGCCGGCTTAAAGATATGATCATCAGGGGCGGTGAAAATATTTATCCCAGGGAAATTGAAGAATTTCTGTATACTCTGGAAGGGGTGCAGGACGTTCAGGTAGTGGGAGTGCCCAGCCAGAAATACGGGGAAGAAGTAGGGGCGTTCATCATCCTCAAGCAGGATTATGACTATTCTCCTGAAGATGTCCGCGATTTCTGCAGAGGAAAGATTGCCAGGTACAAGACCCCCAAGTATGTGGCTTTTGTTGATGAATATCCCATGACAGCCAGCGGCAAGGTTCAAAAGTACAAACTTCGGGAAATGAGCCTGGACTATTTTCCTCAGGCTTTAAAGCAGTAGTACGGTGGCATTTGATTTCTGGCCCGGGCAGCTGGCAACAGACGGCTGCATTTTGAATAATCCGGATGTGTTAAACTGCGGAGGTACTTTTTGTTAGTATGCAATCCCTTTTTAAAAGGGTTAAGTTTGAAAAAGTTAAAAGGTATAATATTTGACTGCGACGGAGTTCTCTTTGACTCCAGAGATGTAAACATAAGATTTTACAACGAGGTGAGAAGCTGCTTTGATCTCCCGGCCATGTCACCTGAGCAGGAAGAATACGTACACACCCACTCTGTGCAGGATTCTTTCAGGCTTATCCTTCCGCAAGGATATGAATCCAAATTCCCTGGAATAAGGGATAAGCTGGATTATTCAAAATTTTTGCCTTATATGCGAATGGAAGAAGGATTGGTGGAACTGATGGAATTCCTTTCGGGCAAGCCGGTTAAGACCGCCATCAATACCAACCGGACCACTACCATGAATCTTTTGCTCACCACTTTCGGTCTAGAACATTTTTTTCAGCCGGTGGTCACAGCGGCGGATGTGAGCAGGCCCAAGCCTCATCCGGAGAGTCTTTTCAAGATACTTGACCATTGGTCCCTGACTCCGGAAGAAGTGGTATTTATTGGTGATTCAAGTGTTGATCAGGATACAGCCCTGGGAGCCAGGACCCCTTTCTGGGCTTACAAGAATAAAAGTCTGCAGGCGCAGATGTTCATACCGGACTTCTGGGTGCTGCGGGAGTTTTTGACGCGCAACTTATAATAAATATTAAACACAGGTTATCATTCCTGTTATCTGCGGAGGAGCAATGTTTGTTTTTGGCAATTTTCTGACGGCCATTATCAGTGTGGCCGACACCCTGCTTTCCTTATATTTCTGGCTGATAATTATTTCAGCCCTGCTTACCTGGGTCAACCCGGATCCATACAACCCTATAGTCAGTATAATCAGGAGGTTGACTGAGCCTGCCTTTAACCTGGTCAGACGCTGGCTGCCGTTTACCAGTATGGGGGGGCTGGACCTTTCGCCCATAGTAGTCTTGATTGCTATACAATTTACCCGTATGTTTGTTATTCAGAGTCTGTTCCAGCTGGCAGCAGGAATCAGGTGATAACGCCTTGGCGCAACTTCAGGATGATCTACATCCGGGAATATTTATTTCAGGCCGGGATTGTGATTAAATTTTTACGGAGGATGGAAATATGGAAATTTCAAAGATAGATATTCTTAATAAGAAATTTTCCTCTTCTCTCATCGGTTATAAAAAACAGGATGTGGAAAATTTTCTGCAGGAACTTGCTGATTATGTAGGTACTCTGGCCGAAGAAAAGATGGAGCTTGAAAGAAGCGTAAGATCACTTGAAGAAAAGCTTGAGGAGCATTTGAGCAGGCAGGAAATTTTGCAGAGTACCCTGGTTACCACCCAGAAAATGACTGATGACATAAAAGCCAATGCTCAGAAACAGGCCAAACTGACCATAAAAGAATCCCAGGCCAAGTCAGAAGATATCCTGAGACATGCTCATAAACGTCTGGCCCATATTCACGAGGACATTTCCGAACTCAAGAAACAGAGGGCTCATTTTGAAATCAAGCTCAGATCCATGATCGAATCCCATCTCAAACTGCTTGATTCCCAGGATGAGGATAACCTGCAACTGGAAGAAGCTGAATCAAAGCTGAAGTTTCTGCAGAATGCCTGATTCGAGATATGAGCCGTTAGTCGTCAGTAATGGGCCGTTAGCCTTTTGCATTAAGCATGATCTTAAGAAAAATGGGAAAGTAATAAGTCGTATCTATTCTCCAGGTTTTTTAAGTCCTGGAGCCAATCCTGTTTTTCTATGTTGCAAAACTCCCTGTCGCGGCTCCGTAAGACAAAACTTCTTTACTTGTGGCAAAATAAAGTAAATGCTGATTTTGCCTAACAGAGCCGTCGCCGGTTAAACAATGCAACATAGGAAAACCGGATTGGCTTTAGTCTTTTTAGTTGATTCTCATCCTGAAAGTCTTTTTTCCGGATGGAAACCAGTTAATCTTAAGCTTTGGTGAACACATAAAAATACCCGGCATTCTTGCCTGGTGAGCCGGACTCCTGTTCAGTTTCCGATTGCATGAATATGGAATTTCTGGAAAAAATTGATGATTCAACCTGGATAATGAAGGTTCTGGTTCAGCCCGGGGCCAGGACAAATGAAGTGGCCGGAGAACACGGCGGCAGGATCAGGATAAGAATTCAATCCCCTCCAGTGGATGGCAGGGCCAATAAGTTTTTGTGTGTTTTCCTTGCCGGTATCCTTGGCATTAAAAAGAATCAGCTTTTTATTGACAAGGGTTTGACCAGCAGAGAGAAAAGAGTGATTGTTTCCGGGGTTGATGAGGAGTTATGGAGTAACTTTATGAAAAAATATAATAATCGCAACTAAGGAGGTCGACATGGAGCAGTATGAAAGGGATTTGATCGCCAAATACGCTGAAAAAGATGAAGACTTGAAAGACCTGTGGGACAAACATATTTCTTATGAAAAAATGCTTGAAAAATATGAAACCAAACCATACCTGACTCCGGCCGAGGACCAGGAAGTAAAAGAGATCAAGAAAAAGAAGCTGGCCGGCAAAACTAAAATACATACTATTTTATCAAAATATAAAGAAACGGAGGAGTAAAATGGAGCTCACAGGGGCTCAGATATTAATGGAAAGTCTCCAAAGGGAGGGAGTAAAGCATATATTCGGATTTCCCGGCGGAGCGGTTATTGATATATATGACCAGATTCCCAGATATCCCCTTCAGCATTTCCTGGTGCGGCATGAACAGGGAGCGGTTCATGCCGCTGACGGTTATGCCAGGTCAACCGGCAAGGTAGGAGTCTGTCTGGTTACATCCGGACCCGGAGCCACCAATACTGTAACCGGAATTGCCACTGCCTACATGGATTCAATACCAATGGTCATTTTTACCGGACAGGTGCCCACGCCCCTTATCGGAAATGATGCATTTCAGGAAGTGGATATTGTAGGCATTACCAGGCCCTGCACCAAACATAATTATCTGGTCAAGGATATCAAGGATCTGACCCGGACCATCAAAGAGGCCTTTTACATCGCGTCCACCGGCAGGCCCGGTCCTGTACTGGTGGATCTGCCTAAAGACGTCATGCAGATGAAAACCGAGTATGAATATCCTGAGAGCATAAGTATCAGGAGCTATAATCCCAATTATGTTCCCAACCGCAAACAGGTCAAAAAAGCGGCCCGCATGATCTCCAAGGCGGAGAGACCCCTGATTTATGCCGGCGGAGGAGTTATCAGTTCCCACGCGGGAGAGATAATGACCAGGCTGGCCAGGAGATATTCGATCCCGGTAACTTCCACTCTGATGGGACTTGGTGCTTTTCCAGGCAATGATCCCCTGTGGCTGGGCATGCTGGGAATGCACGGAACATATCCGGCGAATATGGCGGTTAATAATTCAGATGTTCTGATTTCCGTGGGAGCCAGATTTGATGACCGGGTCACCGGCAAGGTGAACACGTTTGCTCCCAGGGCCAAGATTATCCATGTGGACATAGATCCTACCTCTATTCGCAAAAATGTATCGGTTCATATCCCTATTGTTTCCGACTGCCTCAACGCGCTTCAGGCCATGGAGGAAGAACTGGAGGGAATCAAGGATATTGACTGGCAGGACAAACATGATTCCTGGATAAAAACCACCAATCAATGGTCTCAGGATCATCCCTTAAGGTATGAGGATGTCAAAGGCTATATCAAGCCCCAGTATGTTATGGAAAAGATTTATGAAATAACCAAGGGTGAGGCCATTATTTCAACCGAGGTGGGCCAGAACCAGATGTGGGCGGCCCAGTTCTACCGTTATCATAATCCCCGGACCCTTTTGACTTCAGGGGGCCTGGGAACAATGGGTTATGGTCTGCCCGCGGCAATAGGCGCTCAGGTGGCTCATCCGGACAAACTGGTCATAGACATAGCCGGAGACGGCTCCATCCAGATGAATATTCAGGAAATGGCTACAGCCATGAGCTACAAGCTGCCGGTCAAGGTTGTCATCCTTAACAACGGTTATCTGGGTATGGTCAGGCAATGGCAGGAACTGTTCTATGATAAGAATTACTGCTCAACCTGTCTGCACTTGAATCCTGATTTTGTTAAGCTGGCTCAGGCTTTCGGGGCTGAGGGCTATCTGGTGGAAAAAACAGAAGATGTAGTTCCTGTCCTGACAAAGGCGTTTGCCTCTTCTTTGCCCTGCATTATCGATGTCAGGGTGGAACCCGAGGAAAATGTTTACCCAATGGTTCCAGCTGGGGCTTCACTAACTGAAATGCTTCTGGTTTAGGAGAAGGGCTATGAGACATGTATTATCAGTACTGGTAGAGAACGAGCCCGGAGTCCTGTCCCGGGTGGCGGGGCTGTTCAGCGGCCGGGGATTCAATATTGATACTCTTAATGTGGGGCCGACCCTGGAAAAAGGGGTTTCCCTCATGACCATTACCACCTTTGGAGATGAACAGATTATCGAACAGATAGTCAAGCAGCTTCGCAAGGTGGTGAGTGTGATTAAGGTTGTGGACCTTACTGATCTTAAATCAGTGGAAAGGGAAATGGTCCTGTTGAAGATCAATGCGGATGAGTCAAAACGGGCCGAGATTCTCAGGGTAGCCGATATTTTCCGGTGCAAGGTCGTGGATGTGAGTACGGATGAAATAACCCTGGAGGTTACAGGGGATCAGGGAAAAATACAGGCCATTGTGAATCTTTTGCAAAGGTTTGGAATTAAAGAGTTTGCCAGAACCGGAACCGTGGCTTTGCGACGAAGCATGCAGTTTTAAAATTTCATGCTTTATCTGTGATTAAATATTTAAGGAGAAAAAATGAAGGTTTATTATGAAAATGACGCTGATCTTGCCATACTCAAGGACAAGACTATAGCTGTTATCGGATATGGAAGTCAGGGACATGCCCATGCCCAGAATCTCAGGGATTCAGGATTAAATGTTATTGTGGGACAAAGGCATGGAGGAGATAACTGGAAACAGGCCAGGGAAGACGGGTTTGAACCGGTTTCCGCAAGCGACGCGGCCATGAAGGCTGATCTTATTCAGATTCTTGTTCAGGATCAGTATCAGCCCAAGGTCTATGAAAATGAAGTTTTGCCCAACCTGACCGCGGGCAAGGTCCTGGTTTTCAGTCATGGATTCAACATTCATTTTAACCAGATTGTTCCTCCCTCGGATGTTGACGTGGTCATGGTAGCACCCAAAGGTCCCGGACATCTGGTTCGCAGGGAATTTGCCCGTGGAGGGGCTGTTCCGTCGTTGTTCGCCGTGCATCAGGATCATTCCGGACAGGCCAGAGAATATGCCCTGGCCTATGCCAAAGGAATAGGCTCCACCCGGTCAGGAGTTATTGAAACTACCTTTGAGGAAGAGACCGAGACTGATCTTTTTGGAGAACAGGCGGTCTTGTGCGGCGGAGTCAGCCAGTTGATCCGCTGCGGGTTTGAAACCCTTGTGGAAGCCGGATATCAGCCTGAAGTAGCCTATTTTGAATGCATGCACGAGCTTAAGCTTATTGTTGATCTCCTTTATGAGGGCGGTTTTTCCAAAATGCACTACTCCATCAGTGATACCGCGGAATATGGTGATTATACCAGAGGCAAGAGGGTGGTTTCCCCTGAAGCTAAAAAACAAATGAAAAAGGTCCTGGAAGAAATTCAGGATGGTACTTTCGCCCGGGAGTGGATTCTGGAGAATAAGGCCGGCACTCCTGGTTTTCAGGCTATGAGGCGCAAGACCCATGAGCATCAGATTGAAGAAGTAGGGAATAATCTGAGAAAAATGATGCCCTGGTTGAAAAAATAACTGGTTGTTAATATTGAGCCCCGTTCCTGACGGGGCTTTTTTGATATAATAACCGCTTAAAAACGAGACAGTAGTTATGCTTGAAAGTCAGGCAGCAGATCATATAAAGCCCGGAAACAGATACGCCTACCTGGTAAACGAGGGTTTACTCAGCAGTGCCGATCTGGAAAGGGCCATGGAGATTGCCAAGGAAAGGGGCGAGTCCGTGGATGATGTGCTCATTGATTCATTCAAGGTTGACAAGCAGGATCTGGGAAAGTCCCTGGAAAAATACTATGATACCAGATTTGTGCCTTTTGATACTTCCTATGAACCGCCATTTGAACTTTATGACCAGAAGAAGCTTGATCCGGATTTTCTCAAGAAATACGGATGGGTGCCATTAAAAAAAGAGGACAATAATATTGTTGTCCTGGTTAATAATCCTTTTGATCTGGGCCGGCTGGACGAAATAAGATTTATTTTCGGAACCAGCCGGATAACTCCCTGTGTCGCCCTGACCAGGGATATTGAGCTGTTCATTGATCTTTTCAATAATCAGTACAAATCGGATCAGGATATTTCTTCCCTGGCCGAAGGCATTGAAGTGGGCGAGGATCATGACAGTGATGCCTATTTCGGGGACGGAGAAATTACAGAGCATGACAGCGAAGTGGTCCGCCTGGTTAATGCCCTTCTGCTTGAAGCCTGGCGTAAAAACGCTTCTGATATTCATATCGAACCCAATGTCCGTGCCAGGTATTGTCTGATTCGTCTGAGAATAGACGGTACATGTCATGAATTCAAGAAGCTGCGTCTGGCTCTGGCCCGACCTCTGGTATCAAGAATCAAGATCATGTCTCATCTGGATATAGCAGAGAGGCGACTTCCCCAGGACGGCAAGGTCAAGATAAAGCTGTCCGAGGTAAATACCCTGCTTGAGTTCCGCGTGGCTACAATGCCTACCACAGAAGGTCAGGAAGATGTGGTTATGCGTCTTCTTTCCTCAGGCAAGCCCATGCCCCTGGAAAAGCTGGGACTCAATAAAGGCAATCTTACAAGCTTTGAGAAACTTATCCACAAGCCTTACGGACTTATTCTCGTAGTGGGGCCGACTGGATCGGGCAAGACCACCACACTGCATTCCTCGGTAAGCTATATCAACAAGCCGGAGCGGAAAATATGGACCGCGGAAGATCCTGTGGAAATCAGCCAGGAAGGTTTGAGACAGGTTCAGGTCAATCCCAAGATCGGGCTTACCTTTGCCTCGGTTCTCAGATCGCTTTTACGGGCAGATCCGGATGTTATAATGATCGGTGAAATGCGGGACAAGGAAACCGCTCATATAGGCGTGGAGGCTTCTCTGACCGGCCATCTGGTCTTCAGTACCCTGCACACCAATACCGCTCCGGAAACAGTAACCAGACTCCTGGACATGGAGCTTGATCCGTTTAATTTTGCGGATTCACTCTTGGGCGTTCTGGGTCAGAGATTGATCAAGACCCTGTGCGTTAAGTGCAAGGAAAAGTATAAACCCACCAAAAGAGAAATTGAAGAACTGGGAATTGAATACGGGCAGGGATTTAAAGAACAGCTGGAAATGGCCTTTGACAAAGAGGCTGTCCTTTACAGAGCCAAAGGATGCAGACATTGCCTGGGCGGATATAAGGGCCGCATGGGAGTCCACGAACTTATGCTCAACAGTTCCGGTATCAAGAAAATGATCAAGTATAAGAAACCTACCGAGGAAATCCGAGCCCAGGCCATCAGTGAAGGGATGCTTTCCCTCAAGCAGGACGGGATTATCAAGCTTCTGGCCGGAGTTACGGATATCCACCAGATCAGGGCTGCCGGCGGAGCAGCTTAACAGGGCGTTGAAAATCTCCCAATTGCTGCGTCGCAACAAAAAGTTCAAACTCTTACGTATCCTAAATACGCTGCGACCTTGAACTTTTTTTGCTCTTTATCCGGCACCTACTTGAGGGCATATTTTCAGACATGAGCAATTAATGGCAACTCAAGTGGGTGCCGGACTGTCGCTTGAAATTTTTGAACACCCTGCCTGGTAAGGACTTTTTCAACAAGCTGTTAAGGTCTTTTCTAAGCTTTTTTACTTATTTTTTTTGAGTTCTAGGAAGGGAACTCACGGAGCAGGGCAGTCCGGACAGATTATGTGTTTTCTTACTCTTTGAAAAGCCTGCTTTGCCTGGCTGTCGGCCATGCTCTTTATCTTTTGTCTTTCCACAAACATGAGGGCGTCACAGGGACACATGGCTGCGCAGGCCGGGCCAAGATCTCCCCTGGTAACGCATAGATCGCATTTGGTAACAGGGCTGTCCCGGCCGGTACACATCATGGCCACGTAAGGACAGGCCAGAAGGCAATCCTTGGAATCACAGGACCGGCAAAGGGTTTCATCCAGTCTGACTATGCCGTTTTTATCCTTGTAGATAGCATTTTTCCTGCAGACCCGCGCGCACTTAGGGTCCTGGCAATGCTGACAGTACAGAGGCACGTGCAGCCCATAACTGGTTCTGGACATTATTATCCTGGGAAATTGATAAATAAATTTGCACACTGTTTCACAGGTACCGCAACCAATGCATTTGCTGTAATCAAGAAATAATATTTTCATTTTTTGAGCTGTTTGTTATCTGAGATCCTGTTTCTGGATTATTTCCTCTTTATATTCATCCAGCCGGTTCTGCCTGTTCAGAGTTATCCACTCATCAAGGGACTTGGCCGCTTTGAGGCCGCTGTAAACAGCGTTGCCGATTCTGCTGGGGCCGGTAAGGGCATCTCCGGCAACGAACACTGAATCTATTTTGGTCATCTGCAGCCACCTGACCTGACCTCTACGCACATTTTCCAGTCCCAGATCATGGGCAAAGGGAGGAGTCGCTGTTTCGCCGATGGCGGCTACCACCATATCCGCTTCCAGGTGGACAGGCCGGCCGTCACAGACCAGGGAGCGGCAACGCCCTGTTTCATCAGGCTGGGCCAGCCTGCATCCGGCCAGTTCCAGACCCTGGACATGACTGCTGCCTGTAATCCTGACCGGAGAAACCAGCTCCATGCACGCGGCCCCGGTTTTTTCAAGCAGATTCATCTCCAGAGTACCGCAGGGAGCCTCTTTTTTGGTCCGCCGGTAAACAAGGGTTACGCTTTCAGCGCCTCCGGCCAGGGCTTCATGCACTACGTCTACAGCAGTAAACCCGGCTCCGATTACAACTACTCTCTTGCCCTTGATTTCCGGAACCTTCATCCGGGCCACATCATACCTGGCCGCCCGCACCGGAAAAAGAAATTCCAGTCCTGAATAAACACCGGGCAGGCCGGCTCCGGGGATGTCAAGCTTTCTTGATTTCCAGGTTCCGGTACAGATTAAAACCGCGTCATTGTCCTCAACCCTGCCGCCAAGACTCTTATAGGTATATACAAAATCATCGCCTGCTTCCTGATGCATGGGCTCTGATCCGCAGATCTTGGTGCAAAGCCGGAACTTAACTTTGTACTGGTTTTCCAGTTTATCAATGGCTGACTGAATATTGGACTGCGGAATTCTGTGCCCGGGAATGCCAAAGACCATTAAGCCGCCAGCTCTGGGCAGCTTATCATATACTTCCACCTGATAACCCCTGCAGGCCAGATATCCGGTTGCCGCGAGCCCGGACGGGCCGGCACCGATAATGGCGACTTTCCGGTTATTTTTTGCGGGCGGGGAACCGCAGAGAAATGTGAAGTCCATGTTTGATATTTATCCTTTCGGGCTTAATTTATCCTGAACTGAGCGGTTTTTTCTGTCATTGCGAGCAAAGCGAAGCAAACTCAGTTAGTTATCCAAGAGTTATCCAAGAGATTGCCACGCACCCTCCGGATGTTCGCAGTGACAGCGATGCTGGCGGGCCAGTTACATTAAAAACGCTCAGTTTGGGTTTAAAAAATTACGTGTACTGAACTTCAGTGAGATATTCCGGATCTTCTGGCAAGAAGTGTTGGGTAGGTGAACATATATCAAGGTAACTGGATAAAAAAGGGTGAGGAAAAATTCACAAAATCGACTCGTATCTATTCATCATGGCCATGGGCTGATTTAGGCGGCATATTTCACAGGCAGAGAAAAATAAAAGGTTGATCCTTCTCCTACCTTGCTTTCCACCCATATTTTGCCCATGTGGCCCAGCACAATCTTATGTACAATGGCCAGGCCCAGACCGGTGCTCTTTTCACCCTCAGGAAGTTTTACACTGGTTTTGGAAAAGGGCTTGTAAAGCTTCTGGATATCTTCTTCGGGTATTCCCGGACCCTGATCCGCCACGGAAACCGTAACGTATTCCCCGCTTAAAAAGACGCTGATCGTGATCATGGTCTCTTGTGGAGAGAATTTAATGGCATTGGAAATCAGATTATGCAGGACCTGTTCAATCTTCATGGCGTCCATTTCAACCAGAGGCAGGGATTCATAATGAAAGAACTGGATTTTGATTCTTTTCTTGTCCGCCATTATCTTGTTCAGATCAACGCAGTCTTTGATAAGGTTGACCAGATTCACGGGCTTTATATCCAGTTCCAGCTTGCCGGCTTCAATGCGGGCGATATCCAGAAGCTGATCAAGCAGGGAAAGCATGAACCGGCTGGAGCTGTGGATGACATTGACAAATTTGAAATGCTCTTCGCTTAGCCTGTCTTTAGCCTCTTCCAGTAAAAATTCGCTCAGGCTTTGTATGGCGCCTATGGGGTTTCGCAGATCATGCGCGGCCATGCCCAGAAACTGGTTTTTCAGGTCATTGAGTTTGGCCAGTTCAGCGTTTTTTTTCTGGAGTTCACGGTTGAGATTGCTGAAATCGTTATTAAGGGTCATGAGATTTTTGCGCAGGGTCTCGACTTCCATGTGGTTGAGTTCTCCAACCGCCAGGATATTTTCTTCCTGCCGCAGAAAGCTGAAATAAAAGGTCTGGGGCAGGCCTTTTTCTGAGGTTATATTCAGCAGGTGAGGACCCTGCTTCTGCCTGATCAGGTTTTTCAGATCAAAGATCCCGGAAAAATCCACAATTGTCTGAGAAATATTTTTTCCGGTGATATCCTGTCCGGCCATTTCCCGGGCGTATTTGTTGGCCTCAAGTATAACTCCATCCCGGTCCAGAACCAGGATTATCATGGCTGCCTCTTCAAAGAGGTATTTGTCCAGTGCCGGGCTGGCTGCAAGTGAAGTACGTGGTTTATTCATTTTTTTTGAGCAGTTTCTCCAGGTCAATGATTGAAGGGACGTATTCAACTCCGGGGTATTTCTCCCCGATATCGGTTCCTCCCCAGTTAAAGGCCTGTCCGCCGACTATGATTTTTAGATCCTTGTTTATTTCCCTGATATGTTCCAGGGTGGTGTAAAGCGAGTCCATGCTGAAATAAATGCTTACAGACAGGGCCAGGATATCAGGCTGTTTTTCCTGGATCATGCCGGTAAGATCATCAATAGGGGTGTTGGCTCCCAGAAAATATCCATCCCAGCCGTTAAGTTCGAATATGTCAGCTACCATTTTTCCGCCTATCTGATGATATTCATTGACCAGACAGGAGACAACAGCTTTTTTGCCTTTATGCTCAGCTGAAAATATTTTGGGATAGGCCAGGCTGAGCAGGGTTTCAGTAATGGCTGTGGCCATGTGCTCAGTGGCTACAGAGATTTGATTGGTTTCCCATAGTCTGCCGACCTGGTATAAGGAACGCTGAAAAAGATCCAGATAAAGGCTGTAAAGGGAGATATCCTTATCCAGCAGGTCCTTGACTATAAATGTACAGCGTTTTTTGTCGCCCCCGAGAAGGGCCTGAAGGTATTCCTGATAGATGTCTTCATTAATCATAAGGCAATACCCCTGGTATAAAAAGTGTCGTATCCATTCTTGATTATATTGAAGTTATAAATGTTCACAGGGATAAGGTCTTTAAACTTTTCATTTCTTTGTCCGAACCTTACTCTCTCAACTATATGGATATGGTTGTTTTTAAGTATATATATCTTTAAATATAAAAAATCCAGCCTTTTTCAAAGGCCTTCAAGGATTTGAGGGCGATGTCATCGTCTTCCGGGGCATTCATTTACTTGTCTGTTCCTCCAGTGTATGGCAGGTAACATTCTTTTTGATGCTCATCAGGACTTTGAGGTAAACACTTAATGATACCAGTATTCATCAGGAATAATCCCAGGCTGGCTTTTTACGCCTTTATGGCAGTGCTGACTTCGGGCTTTGGACAGACTTTTTTTGTTTCTGTTATGGGCGGAGAAATACGGGCAGCCTTTGATCTTTCCCATACCGCATACGGAACAATTTACAGCCTGGCCACAGTTACAAGCGCAATGCTTTTGTTTCGTCTGGGCGGACTTGCTGATACCTGGTCTCTGTCCAGGATCACCATCCTTGCTGTAGCTGCCCTGGCTGCCGGGTGTCTGCTCATCGGGCTGGCTCCAGGGGTGTTTGTTCTGGGAATTGGCTTTGTGCTTATCCGTTTTGGAGGTCAGGGTTATATATCCCACCTGGGAATTACCACTGCTGCCAGATATTTTTCAGTACACCAGGGCAAGGCGGTTGCCTTTGCTGCTTCCGGATTCCCGGTTGCCGAAGCCATACTCCCTGCCTGCGCGGTATTTATTCTGGGACTCGCCGGGTGGCGCTGGTCCTGGATGGCCGGGGCCATTGTCCTGATGGTCCTGATCCTGCCTGTTCTGCTCTTTCTTGCGGGACAAACCCCGGCCCCGGCCAAAGATAAAAATCTTTCTCCTCCAAAAGAATCGGTTATTAACTATACCCGTAAACAGGTCCTGACTGACCCCGGATTTTATATGCTTCTCCCGGCTGCCGTGGCTACTCCTTTTACTGTCACCGCCATTATGTTTCATCAGGTAGCCATTGCCGAGCTTCAGGGCTGGTCGCTGCAGCTGGTAGCTTCGGCCTTTTCAGCGTATGCCGCGGGCCACCTGAGCTCCCTCTTTTTTGCCGGGGTAGCGGTTGACCGTTTTGGAGCAGAGCGCACCCTGCCCTTCAGTCTGTTTCCAATGATTACAGGTATGCTCATACTAGCCTGGGTCAGCAGCGCGTGGGTGGCCCTGGTATATCTCGGGCTGGTAGGAATAACCCAGGGGTTCGCCTCAACTTCAGCAGGGGCTGTATGGGCTCAGAGATACGGGGTTACTTATCTGGGGGCTATCAGGTCCATGGCTCAGGCAACCATGGTGGTGGCAACTTCCATTGCGCCGGTTCTGGTGGGATTTCTGCTTGATCTGGATGTTGGAGTGACAGTATTGTCCCTGGGTATGGCGGCTGGTCTTGCCTGCGCCTCTGCTCTGGCCGTCATGGCTCCTAAACCGGACAAAAAACACTAATAATTTTGCGAACCCTTTATAGGCTACTGGTTAACATGATCTATGCTTACGTTCACTCTACCTGGTTTTTAATAATCAGTTTTGTCCTGCTGTGGAACTCAGGCTTTATCGGCGCGGAATACGCCTTGCCTTATGTTCAGCCTTTTACCCTGCTTTTCTGGCGGTACTGGGCTTTATCTCTGATCCTCATGATTTATCTGGTTTTACGGAACCGGCTGCACTGGCCGGGACTTAATGCTGTCTTGATCGCCCTGGTTGTGGGTATCCTTTCTCACGGAGTCTGGCTTGGATGCGTTGCTTTTTCGCTGCAATTGGGCGTACCCGCGGGCATAGTCGCTTTGGTTGTAGCATTGCAGCCAATGACAACCGGAGCGTTGTCCGGGGTAATCGTTGGAGAACGTACTCCTTTTTACCGCTGGGTAGGGCTTGTAACAGGCTTTATCGGGGTGGCAATCGCGGTACTTTTTCGAACCGATATTACAGATGCTGATTCTGTTTTTGCCTATCTTCTCCCCTTTGGCTCAGTGGCCGCGATAACAATAGCCAGTCTGATACAGCGCAAGCTGGAAGTGAAAAAACATCCATGCCGGCTGCCCATTGATGCCGGGCTTTTTTATCAGAGCCTGGGCACGGCCATGGTGGTGACAATTCCGGCGATAATCGCGGAAAATCTGACAACCAGCTGGCAGCCGGCCTTTTTCGGGTCCATGCTGTGGCTGATTATAGGGGTTTCCCTGGGAGCCTATGGTCTTATGTGGTTATTGATTGGACGTATGGACGCTACCCGGGTGGCCAGTCTGTTTTACCTTGGGCCGCCCGTGACCATGATCATGGCCTGGTTCGCTTTTGGGGACAAAATTCATCTGACGGATATCCTGGGCATGATTGTAGTGGCTGTGGGGATTATGATAACACTAATGCAGACAGGAGGCTTTTTCAGAACAGGTTCCCGGACTCAGCAGCAGGCGGCCGGAAAAGGAAAAACAGGGATTTGACACCAGGATACTGTTCATAATTTCAGACTAACGAAACCATGGCCAATATTTGCATCTATTCAACATAAACTCCGGCCACCTGTCTGAATCTGGCCAGTTCTTTTTCCAGGTCCGGAAGCATCCGGATTACTCCGGCCAGGTCTTCGTTCTTGCCAAGTTTTTCCATTTCTCTGGATATATCCGCAACAAGAGAGGCTGACACATTGGACGCGATGCCTTTAATGGAATGAGCAAGCTCACCGGCCTTAAGGGGATTTTCTTTATCCACGCAGTCCTTTAATTGTTTCAAACGCGTGGATGATTCCTCGAAAAACTGCTGGAGTATCATCTTCATCAACTCCTGATCATCCATTATGCGATATAAAAATTCATTTTTGTCAAACACTTTTTCCGGAGAATCCAGAGAATCGGGAGCGGTGCTCGTCTCTGTGGGCGGGCGCTTATCTCCGAGGACATCGCTAATGGTCCGGGACAGTACTTCCGGGCGGATGGGTTTGGATAAATATCCATCCATACCCGATGCAAAACATTTTTCCCGGTCACTTTCCATGGCCAGGGCGGTCATGGCAATAACAGGGATATTCTGATTTAAAGATCCG
>JBKHCI010000169.1:0-3038 GCA_046541915.1 Desulfonatronovibrio sp.
AGATTTAGGGCACCCTGTTAGACGCATGCTGTGAGCTAAAGCAGCTGCAGGCATTGCAAAGCTGTAATTTTTGTTTATATTGTATCTGTTCATCTTATTTCGGTTCTTGGATGTCAGACGTGGATTTATATTAAATCCACTCGTTTTGTCGAGACACCCAATATTTCTTCTTATCAGCAAAAAGGATAAACAAGTTGATTGCAAGGCTGAGACAAAAAATTCACCGGTTACGCAAAATTATCTCCCGGACCAGATGGGTTGTAAGATTATTAAACCTGCCGATTTGTGAAAACTCCCAACCAGGACCGGGACTGATCCTTATCCAGGTCGACGGCCTTTCTTACAACCAGTTTCATAAAGCCCTCAAAACAAAACGGCTGCCTTTTCTGCGCAAACAGATCCAGCAGGGCAATTACACTGTAAAGCCGTTTTATTCAGGTATGCCCTCCACTACTCCTGCTGTGCAGGGAGAACTTTTTTACGGAGTAAAAACCTGTGTGCCTGCATTTGAATTTATTTCCAGGGAAAACAATCAACATCATATATCATTTTATCCCCAGACTGCCAATTTTCTGGCCCAACGGCTGGAAAAACAAGGGTACCCTCTGTTAGCCGGAGGCTCAGCCTACAGCACTATTTTCACCGGAGGGGCAGAAGAAGCGCGTTACTGTTCTCAGACAATGGGTCTTAAATCTATTGCCCGGACTGTAAATCCATTCAAATTCATGCTCATTTTGATTCTGCATATTGGAAAATTATTCCGTATTCTGGCGGTAAGCCTTATTGAATTTTTTCTGGCAATCATGGATTTTTTCCGGGGCATTGTGCGCGGCAAAAAATTCTTCAAGGAACTGGTCTTTATCCCTTCACGCATAATTGTCTGCGTCCTGTTAAGAGAACTGGTCCGATTCAGGATCAAAATGGATGTTAACAGGGGGGTCCCTATTGTCTGCGCGAATCTTCTGGCCTATGATGAACAGTCTCACCGCAGAGGCCCGGACTCCAGATTCGCTCATTGGAGCCTCAAAGGCATTGATGATACGATTAAGGATATTTGCAGAGCCGCCTCCCGTTCTGATTGCAGGGAGTATCAGACTATTGTTTATTCAGATCATGGTCAGGAAGCAGTGACTGACTATGCCAGCCTATATGGGATCAATGTAAAAGATGCCATACATCAGGCCTTTTACTCCCGGGAAAATAATTCCGGAAACACTTATTCCGGGAATTCTGACAAAGAACTGGCCAATCTGCACAAAAGAGCCCGGTCTTTCCTGTTGAACCGAAGGGCCCTTAACAATCAGCAAACCGATCCTTCTCTTTCTTCACATCAGTCATTAAAAATTACCACCATGGGGCCGTTGGGTCATATCTATCTGCCTGCTCCCTTTACCAGGGATTTAATATATGATTTTGCAGTTACTCTGATTCAGGAGATCCATATTCCCCTGGTGCTTTTCCAGGACAACAACATTATCAAAGCCATAAATCAGCACGGAACATTTGACCTGGAAAGTCAGCCCGAAAAAATACTGGGCAGAGATCATCCCTTCCTCTGGCAGGTCTCCGAAGATCTGGCAAGGGTATGCCGTCACTCTGACGCCGGAGATATGGTTATTTCAGGATGGGATCCGGCAAAGCCGCCTTTGTCCTTCAACGTTCAGAGCGGGGCCCACGGAGGACCCGGCAAAGAAGAAACCCGCGCAGTGATCCTGCTTCCGGACGGTCTGGGTTCAGAAAAACCATATCTTCGCGGTCTTGACCTCAGACACCTGGTAATGAAGTCTCTTGGCATACCCCATACAAATGACTAAACATAATCCTTTGAACATGAACACGATAAAACTGCTGAACTACAATATTCATTCCTGCCTGAACATGGACAGAAGACGCAGTACTGCCAGAACTGCGGCCACCCTGTCCCGTCTTTGCGCGGACATCATCACCCTTCAGGAAGTGGACGTGCATCAGAAACGCTCCAACTATATCCATCAGGCTGCCTATCTTGCTGAACAGCTGGACATGAACTATCATTTTTTTGCCCTCAAAAAAAACTTTGATGAACAATACGGGCTGGCCGTCATGAGCCGCTTTCCTATTCTCGATGTGGTCTGCACACATCTGCCTGCCATGCCTGCCGCCAGACCAATAGAAAAACGCGGACTGATCATGGCCCGCGTCAAGACCCCATTGGGACCTGTAAAGCTCTTAAACACCCATTTAAGCCTTAGAGCCGGGGACCGGAAACTCCAGGCCAACGCCCTGGCACAAAATAAATGGATACAAAACTGTACCGGGTCTGAGGAACCTGTGGTTTTATGCGGTGATTTTAATGCCGGACCAGGCTCCTTTGTCTACAATACAATTGCTGATCAACTCTGTGACATACAAACCATAAACCCGGCCAGGCGCTATCCCAGGGCCACATTTATTTCCTGGTTCCCGGCATTAAGAATCGACCATATATTTGTTTCCCACCACTTGTCACCTGTCAGGGTCAGTGTACCCAGAGATTTTGAAACCAGGATGATATCGGATCATTTGCCTTTGTACGCGGAACTTGCTTTTGTTGAAAGGGAAGGATTCTGAGATGAAAATTCATGATCTGGAAATATGCAAAAAATACAGATTTGTGGAAGGAGAAGGACCATTGGAAGCGGAAATCATGCTTATAGGTCAGAATCCAGGTCAAGAAGAAAATAAAACTGGAAGACCGTTTGTGGGCAGATCAGGCCGGTATCTGGACCAGACTCTTGAAAGCTTTGGATTAAACCGGGACAACCTGTTCCTGACAAGCATTGTAAAATGCAAAACTCCGGGAAACAGAAAACCAACTCAAAAAGAAATCCAAGTCTCTATACCTTATCTGGTCAGACAGATAAAAACCATCAAACCCTCAGTCATTGTTCTTCTGGGCAGGGTGGCCTGGAATACTCCAAGATTTGACTCCATCAAATATATTGAAACTTACCATCCGGCAGCTGCCATGAGATTTCCACGCATAAGAAAAAAGTATCTGAATGACTTCCGAAAAATCA
>JBKHCI010000170.1:0-3017 GCA_046541915.1 Desulfonatronovibrio sp.
GGAGTGCTGGCACCACTGCTGCAGAAGATGGGCAACCCGGCCAATATGGGCATCTGTGTTGCCTGTTTTGAAAGGGATATTGCCGGGTCCATTGGCCTGCACAGAGCAGCGGTGGTTCAGTATCTGCGTCCGGAAATTATGGGTTTTGTGCTTGGTTCTCTTGCCGCGGCATTAATGTTCAGAGAGTTTAAGCCCAGCGGTGGATCCGCGCCCATGACCAGGTTTGTCCTGGGCATGATCGCCATGATCGGCGCTCTGGTTTTTCTGGGCTGCCCCTGGAGGGCGATTCTTCGCCTGGCGGGTGGGGACGGCAATGCCATCCTGGGCCTTGCCGGGCTTAGCGCGGGAGTCGGGATCGGTACTTTGTTTTTCAAAAAAGGATATAACCTGGGAAGAAACTATAAACAGTCCGCAGCCACAGGTCTTATGCTGCCTCTGATCATGCTGGGTCTTCTTGCCTTAAGACTTATATTTCCTCCCATTGAGGGAGAGGGTCAGAGCGGGATACTGTTTTATTCCCTTAAAGGTCCGGGGGCTGGATACGCGCCGCTGGTCGTTTCCCTGGTTGTTGGTCTGGGCATAGGTTTTCTGGCTCAGCGCAGCAGATTTTGCACCATGGGTGCTATCAGGGATTTGATTCTTTTCAGACAGTTTCATCTCATGGCCGGATTTCTGGCTCTTCTGATTGTGGCTTTTGTGGTCAATCTCGTTCTGGGACAGTTTCATCCAGGCTTTGAAGAACAGCCTGTAGCTCACACTCTTCATTTCTGGAACTTCGCGGGCATGCTTGTGGCGGGCCTGGCCTTTGCTCTGGCCGGAGGATGTCCGGGCCGGCAGCTTTTCATGTCCGGAGAAGGCAACAGTGACGCGGCAGTGTTTGTTCTGGGAATGATTTTTGGCGCAGCCCTGGCCCATAACTGGAGTCTGGCCAGTTCGCCCGCAGGTCTGGGGACTCATGGCGCAGTGGCCACTTTCGTAGGCCTGGCTGTTTGTTTGTGGATAGGCTTTGCTAATTTGAAAAAAGCTTAAAATGGAGTATCTATTCACCATGTTTTAAATGCTGGAGCCAATCCGGTTTTCTTTATGTTGCAAAACTCCCTGTCGCGGTTCCGTAAGACAAAACCATTTTATTTTTGGTTTAACAAAGTAAGTGCTGGTTTTGTCTAACGAAACCGACGCCGGTCAAACAATGCAACATAAAAAACCTGACAGGCTCCAGTATTTCGAGCTTAATCGTAAGTTGTAGTGAATAATTACAAAATGGAGAAATAAAATGGCATATAAAGTGGACGCACGCGGGCTGGCCTGCCCGCAGCCCGTGCTTTTGACAATGGAAGCGATTAAATCTACAAGCGATTCCTCAATTGAAATCCTGGTTGATAATGAAGCCAGCCGGGAAAATGTCAGCCGAGCCGCTGAAACCAAAGGATGGAATGTGGCCACGTCCGAGGAAGCGGACCAGGATTTCAGGATAATAATAAAAAAATAATGAGATTCTTAAAAAACATGTTTGGCAGGCCTGAGGAAAAGCCCGGGGGCGTTTCTGAAAGGGGCATCATGGTCTTTAACCATACCAGTGAAGTGATCAAGGCTGAATCTGTTCTCAAGGAGGCGGGCCTGGATGTTCAGGTCAAGGGTCCGCCTCCTGATATTCAGTCGGGATGCGACATGGTTGTCGAGTTCCCCCTTATCAGCCAGCTCGCTGCCCTGGATATTCTCCGGAAACACAGGATTGAGCCGGTCCAGACAGTAACTGTTCAGGACACTCTTCTGGAGCCGGTTTCTCTTTATAATGTCAAGGATTTTGGGGATTTTCTCATGGTCAGAGCGGCCAACATGAAGATAACCGTGGACAAACAGAGTCTGGAGATTGTTAATGTTTCCGGGGGAGGCTGCCCGGATGTGCCTTTTCTGGCTGAACAGCTTGTGGGCCGGCAATTGTTTGAAGCTCCTGAACCGTCCGCAGGCGGCCAGACTCTTTGCGGATATTCCCTGCAGCTTGCTTATGAGGAGATGAAACGCAGATGTCATGGCTGATTGTGGGGACCGTACCTGATGATGATTTTCCGTTGGTTTACGGACAGGCCAGAGTGAAAAATGATCTTTTGCAGGTTGAAGGGCATCAGATTAAAATAGCCCGGGGAACCCCTGCTCTGGCTGCCACGACCTGTCTGGCGGCAGAGGCGCTGAGTATTGATGGTCCCCAAGTTCTTCTGGCGGGGGACGCGGGCAGGGGCTCTGGAAGCAGAAAGCTTTATGCCCGCCTTGTTGAAATGCTGGCTGATTTAAAGACCGCTGGGTTCACTTTCCATTATCTTCAGCCCGATATATACTGGCATAATCAGGTGCTGTGGGCGATTCAGGCCAGACTTGGTCAAGCCTGCCTGGTGGCTGATGCCGGATTCATGTACGTGGCCAAAATGAGCGGTTTTGCAGCTGATTATGATCTTTTCACCCCGGACATCGGCGAGATGTGCTTTCTTGCCGATGAAAGCGCCCCCCATCCATTTTATACCAGAGGGTTTCTTCTGGAAGATGAATCCAGGGTTGAAGAATATATTGCCAGGGCCTGCAAAGAAAAAAACGCAGCCCGGCACCTCATGGTCAAAGGAGCCAGAGATTATATTGCCAGGGATGATGTGGTCCTTTCAACCGTAGCCGAACCCAGGGTTGAAGCCATGGAAGCGATTGGAGGCACCGGAGACAGTCTGACCGGTATAATTACCGCGTATCTCATGGCTGGATATGAAATACCCCGGGCCTGTTATCTTGGCGCCCTGGCCAACAGATACCTTGGACTCCTGGCTGACCCCACCCCGGCCTTCAGCGTGGCCGACCTGCTGCCTTTTTTGAAAGACGCTGTGAAAAAATCAATTGATTCAAACGATTGAAGCTCCCAGAAAAACAAGTTCAGTCCCCTTTCTACTCCCGCAGTAATCCTGATTTACAGGTTAATAATCACACCTGAATCCGTGAAAGCGGGTTTCGGGATTTGTCAAAAGGGCCGCAAAAACTCG
>JBKHCI010000171.1:0-2913 GCA_046541915.1 Desulfonatronovibrio sp.
GGCAGATAATAAAACACATCCTGGGTTCCGCTGCCTATATCCAGACAAAGTATATTCTGATCTGTATGCAACAAGATAACTCCTTTGGCTGCTGGTTATCCAATGAAAAAGGCAGGTATATACCTGCCTTTTTCGTCCTGTTTTGTCCAGACCTGAAACTGTGGTGAATAATTACAATCAAACAATCCCTGCAGGATTGCAGGCTATTTAATTTCCATCCGGAAAGTCTTTCTTTCCGAATGGAAATTATCTATGATGAGCTGATCTTCAGCTGTCCATCCTCAAGGTCAACCATTACCTTTTGTCCGTCCATTAACCGTCCGGATATGATCTCTTTGGCCAGAGGGGTTTCAATCTTATGCTGCAGATACCTTCGCAAAGGCCTTGCCCCGTAAACAGGATCATAAGCCTCCCTGGCAATGAATTCCTTGGCCTGGGTGGTAAGTTCCAGTTCAATTTTGCGGTCCATGAGACGATCCTGAATATGGTCCAGAAGCAAGTCAATAATCTTTTCAATCTCTTCAATAAGCAAAGGCTTGAACAAAACAACTTCATCTATTCTGTTTAAAAATTCGGGCCTGAAATGGGATTTGACCGTCTTCATTACCTGATCCCTGACCTCATCTTTCAGCTGTCCTTCAGCGGATATACCTTCCAGGAGGAACTGGGATCCCAGATTGGAAGTCATGATTATAACCGTATTTTTAAAATCAACCGTTCGGCCATGGCTGTCAGTGAGCCTGCCGTCATCCATAATCTGGAGAAGCACATTAAAGACATCCGCGTGGGCCTTTTCCACTTCATCAAACAGGACCACACTATAAGGCTTGCGCCGCACAGACTCAGTAAGCTGACCGCCTTCGTCATAACCTATATATCCCGGAGGAGCACCTATAAGGCGGGCCACGGTATGTTTTTCCATGTATTCCGACATATCCAGGCGAATCATATTTTCTTCGGTATCAAAGAGATTCCTGGCCAGGGTTTTGGTCAATTCCGTCTTGCCCACACCAGTGGGGCCAAGAAACAAAAAAGAGCCAATGGGCCGGTTGGGGTCTTTCAGCCCGGATCTGGCCCGGATTACAGCGTCAGCCACTGCGTCTACAGCCTCATCCTGCCCGATTACCCGTTCATGAAGAATTTCAGGGAGCTTCAGCAGTTTTTCGCGCTCCCCTTCCATGAGTCTGGATACTGGGATACCGGTCCACTTGGATACAATCTCGGCAATATCATCCGGACCCACTTCTTCTTTTAAAAGGGTCTTGCCGTCAGTATCCCCTGACAGATCAGCTTCTTTATCCGCCAGCTCTTTTTCCAGCTGATTCAGTTTCCCATACCTGAGTTCCGCTGCTTTATTCAAATCATAAGCCCTTTCGGCATTTTCTATTTCATACTTTGTCCTTTCAATGGCTTCCTTAAGACTGCGCAAAGAATTGATTGATCCTTTTTCCTTTTCCCACTGTGTCTTAAGAGCACTCTGATTCTCTTTGAGATCGGCCAGTTCACTGCCAAGCCTTTCAAGTCTTTCCCTGGAAGCCTCGTCCTTTTCTTTTTTCAGCGCTTCCTGTTCAATTTCAAGCTGCATGATTTTTCTGTTTATTTCGTCAAGCTCTGTAGGAAGAGAATCAATTTCACTTCTGATCATGGCTGCGGATTCGTCAATTAAATCTATGGCTTTATCCGGCAAGAATCTGTCCGATATATACCTGTGTGAAAGCACGGCCGCTGAGACCAGGGCGGTATCGCTTATGCGCACTCCATGATGCACTTCAAACCTTTCTTTGAGGCCGCGCAGGATGGATACCGTATCAGTAACGCTGGGCTCTTCAACCATAACCGGCTGAAATCTGCGCTCCAACGCAGGATCTTTTTCAATATTTTTCCTGTATTCATCTATGGTGGTTGCGCCTATGCAGTGCAGTTCACCCCTGGCCAGCATGGGCTTGAGCAGATTGCCCGCGTCCATGGAGCCCTCAGTTTTTCCAGCCCCAACAATAGTATGGATTTCATCGATAAAAAGCAGTATCCGTCCTTCGGACTTCTGGATCTCCTTTAATACAGCCTTAAGCCTTTCTTCAAATTCACCCCTGTATTTTGCCCCGGCAATAAGCGCTCCCATATCCAGGGCAAAAACCGTCTTGTCCTTGAGGCCTTCGGGAACGTCCTTGTTAAGTATCCGCTGAGCCAGACCTTCAGCAATTGCGGTTTTTCCCACCCCTGCTTCACCGATGAGAACAGGATTGTTTTTGGTCCTTCTGGACAAAATACGAACGCACCGCCTGATTTCGCTGTCTCTGCCGATAACCGGATCAAGATTACCCTGAGAAGCTTCTTCCACCAGGTCGCGGCCATATTTCTTCAGGGCATCATAAGTCTCTTCAGGGTTTGCAGAAGTAACCCTCTGATTCCCCCTGACCTCTGTCAGGGATGCCAATATCCTGTTTTTATCCAGTTTAAGCTCCTGAACCACCTTGCCTGCACCAGTGGAAGGAGATTCATCCAGGAGAGTCAGCAGGACATGTTCAACACTTACATATTCGTCCTGCATACTTTTGGCCAGGTCCTGGGCCTTCAAAAGCAGGGAATTCAACCTCTGGGTTATGTATATCTGTCCGGATTGCGTGCCCGGCCCGCTCACCCTGGGAATCTTAGCTATTTTGTCATCCAGGGCCTTTATGACAGCATCAGGACTATATCCTGCGTGCTTAAGAACCTTTGAAGCCAGACTGTTTTCCTGCTCCATAAGGGCCTTGAACAGATGCTCCGCGTCAACCTGCTGGTGTCCCAGACGCAGAGCATACTCCTGCGCAAGGGTCATGGCTTCCTGTGATTTCTGTGTAAATTTATTTAAGTCCATATTGTCCTCCATATATCCATATTCGTATTCACGAAAATTTCTTATCACTCATTTAA
>JBKHCI010000172.1:0-2911 GCA_046541915.1 Desulfonatronovibrio sp.
TGAACTGGGGCGTATTTAGACCGGTAAGAGTTTGAACTTTTTGCAGCGACAAAGCCAATTGGGAGATTTAGGGCAGCCTGTTAAGATATGCCCGCATTCAAGAATAGAAAATACAAGTAACCGTGGAGGCGACAATGAAACGTGTACTCATCTTTTCTCTGGTTCAGTCAGCGCTGTTGATTTTATTGGGTGCTGTCTCTGCTTTGGCCTGGGACTTACCGGACAAGGTCTGGGTGAACAACTCCATGCCTCCCAAGTACTGGGAGCAGTCTGGAGGGCTGACCCAGCAGTCCGGCTGCAGCCTGCAGCGCTACCATCTGTTCCGGGCGGGCGGGACGCCTCAGGATACTTTCCGTTTGGCCGTGATCTGCCCCAGGGCGGAGAAATTCTGCGTGGAAGTACTGGAAAACAATCAGCATCCTGGAGCCTTGCCCATTGACTGCGTGCGGTCGGTGCCTGAGCAGGCGGTAAATATTGCGGTATCGTCAATTTTGTACGGATCTGCCAGCGAGTAGAAGAACAGAAAAGGCTGGAAAGAACAATTTGATAAAGCCCTAAAATCCAGGAATCAAGCGCAGGGGAAGCCGCATGAGCCAAATAACCAGACCGGCTATAACTCAGGCAGATTGTTAAAAAGGCCAGAATACACTAATAAGCAGCACCCCGCCAATCCCCAGAATTATGGTCAGGGGCAGGCCAAGCTTCCAGAAGTCGCTGAACCTGTATCCACCAGGTCCAAGGACAAGTGTATTGGACTGATGACCAATGGGTGTCAGAAAAGGCATTGACGCTCCCACAGCCACGGCCATGAGAAATGGATCCAGAGAAGTGTCCAGTGTGTTTGATATATTAACAGCAATGGGAGCCATCAGGACTGCTGCCGCTGCATTATTGATAAGGTTGGAAAGTATCATGGTGGCCCCAAGCAGAAGACCAAGGGTGAAGACAGCAGGCATCCCTCCAGAAAGAACAAGTATTTTATCTGCTATGAGCTGGGCTCCGCCTGTAGTTTCCATGGCAATGCCAACAGGAATCATGGCTCCAAGGAGAATAATTATGGGCCAGTCCACACTCTTATAAGCATCATTCAAGGTGACTATTCCCCATAACAGCATGAACAGGGCCGCGCCGAGAAGGGCTATATGGACAGGGAAATAGCCCAGGCCAGCCATAATAATTGCAAAAACAAATACAGCAATCACCAGGAAAGTGTTTTTGTAAGGCGCAAGTCTCAGTTCTCTTTCAGCCAGGGGAAAACACCCCATTTCTTTAATTGCGTCATTCACGAAATCCGGGGCACCCTGGAGCAGAAGCACGTCCCCTGCTTTAAACCTGATAGTTTTGAGCCTCTGCTTTAGCCTTGTTCCCTGCCTGGCAACACCCAACAGATTAATGCCATACTTCCAGCGGAGATTAAGGTTGATCACGTTTTTTCTGATTATGGGTGACTCCAGTTGAACAACCGCTTCAGTCAGCTGCATTTTGTCCGCATCAATATATTCCCTGCACTCTTCAGAATCACTAGCTTTCTTTTTCTTATGGTCAGAATTAATAAATTCCATACACAATTCTTTACTCCCCACGAGTTCAAGTCCGGCTTCTTTTATAAGGACGTCGAGATCTTCTGAATCTGCTTCAACAATGAGAATATCCCCTTCTGAAAGGATTTCAAAGCTGGAGGGAGCAGTAATTTTTTTGCCTGAGCGAACTATTCCAATAACAACTATTTCAGTTTCAGAAAAATATTCAAGCTCTCTTATGGTTTTGCCTGTTACTTTTGATTTCTCTGGAATTACCACTTCAGTGAGATATGATTCTATCTGAAAAAGCTCATCTACACTTCCCTGTTTTTTTCTATCCGGAAGTAAGAATCTGCTCAGCAGGACAATAAAAACCATTCCAGCGGCAGCCAGCCCAACCCCTACAGGGGTAAAGTCAAACATGGAAAAGGGAGGCAGGTCGCCCTGAGCCCTGTAAGAGGCAATGATGATGTTTGGGGGAGTTCCGATCATGGTGGTCAGACCGCCCAGAAGTGAACAAAAAGCCAGGGGCATGAGCAGAAGAGAAGGTGAAATATTGTTTTTTCTTCCCATCTGGACAGCAACCGGCATGAGCAGGGCCAATGCCCCGACATTGTTCATGAAAGCCGATAGAATAGAGACCGCCAGGCACAGCGCTCCGAGAAGAAGGACAGGATTGTGAGCCAGAGGAGAAAGCCTTTTGGCGATGATATGAACGATTCCAGCGTTACTTAAGGCTTTGCTGATAATTAAAACTACAGCCACTGTTACCACGGCAGGATGGGAAAAACCAGAAAACGCCTCATCAGGTGAAACTACTCCACTGAGTACCGCTGCAAAGAGAGCTGAAAGAGCAACAAGATCGTAGCGGATTTTTCCCTGAATAAATAAAAACAGGGAAGCCCCAAGGACTGTGAATACGATTAACTGCTCTGTTGTCATATTAAGCTCGGATGCTGAAGCTCTTAACAGCAATTCTGATATCAAAAAGCTGTTCCAGGTCCAGAGATCAGACCCTTTCGCAAAATCTGCGGCGATTATTTAATAACCTGCCAGGTCCGCCCTGATTGCCTGTCAGGGGAATTGGACGGTCAAAACGCGTTTAACAGCGTGACAGCCATTTAAAAAGATCAGCAAGTGATTTATCCAAACAGTAATGTGCCGGAAAGTAAGTGGCCGGAAATTGAAACAGCTGTAAGGCTGCTTTGTGTTGGCATATAAAAAAGCCCGCCAGCGGTTAAGCAAGTGGGCCTATTGCGTGACTACTCAACCCGGCCAAGCCTCTTTACCAGCGGCAAAGCGGTGTTTATAAAGGGCTCAAGCCGGGTTTTCAATTCATTTTGCAAAGCCCGGCCCGGAGGAACAGGTTATCCGTCTTTAGCCACAGATTT
>JBKHCI010000044.1:0-13188 GCA_046541915.1 Desulfonatronovibrio sp.
AAAGAAAACCGGTATTTTCAACATCCGGAAAGAAAGACTTTCCGGATGGAAACTAGATAAAAGATATTTTCTTTAATTGGATTGCGGGCATAGCCTGCCTTAGTATTATTCAGGCAGATATCTTGCCCTGACATCTTCCAGGAGTATGCCTTTTCTGTGCGCTTTTTCAGGAAAATACCGAGGCTTTGCTCTGGACTCATCCGGAGTGTTGCCCAGTTCAATTTCTCCGGTCCAGACCACCCTGTTTTCCCAGAAGATATTGCCTTCCATTTTATATATGTATCTTCCCGGAGCAACGGCCCTGCCCTGTTCATCCGTGCAATCCCAGACGGCTGTATGTTTTCCCGAAAGAGGGGTGGCCCCGCTTACCGCGTCCACGTTTCCTGATTCCGCCTGATCCCAGTCGGCAGATTCTCTCCATTCCTGCAGGCTTAAGGGTCTTTGTTCATATCCGCCTCTGGCGGTATAGTTGGTGGCAAAAACCGTGTCTATGTAATTTCCCTTACTGTCTTCTATCCAGACGGCAAACTGATTGCTGGCCATACGCGGCTGCAGGTGCAGAAAATAACTGATCTCCAGCCTGCGCGCTCCAATATTTCTGTCCTGAACCAGCTGAGGGTTCTCATTGACAGAATCTTCTCCATGCAGGCCTGTACACCACAATGGGTTCAGGGTCAGGCACGCGACAAACAAAACCACGGGGCAAACCAGGCGTTGCCGCGAGACTGGAGATATAAGGCGTAATATCCGGCGGCTACGCAAATTAATCACCATAATCATGAGTTAGTGAATGATTTCCATATCCGGGCGGCAAGGCTTTGCACGTCAGAGCCGGCATCCATAATCAGATCAGCGCTTTCCCGGTACAATGGATCCCGGTGAGTCATGGTGGAAACAACTTCTTCTTCCAGGGAAGAGCTGGACAGAGGGGGCCTCTGGTCTGGATGGGGATCAGTATTTAGCCTGCCAAGCACAAGGCCTGGATCTGCTTTAAGATAAACCGTCAGAAACTTATGATATTTGAGAATATCCCGATTGGCCTGCCTGAGAATTATCCCTCCTCCGGTAGCCACCACCGCCATCTTTTGGAGGGTGGTATCAGCCAGAATTTTCTGTTCCATATTCCGGAAATAATCCCAGCCATGCAGGCTCACCATTTTATCAATGCTCATCCCGGCCTGTTTGCAAAGCCTGTCATCAGTGTCCAGAAATGTTAAGCCGTATCTGCTGCTTATATATTTTCCCAGTGTAGTCTTGCCGCTGGCCCTGAAACCCACCAGGTATATGTTTTGATATTTTGACATGGCAGGGACTATTTCTCAATCCATTTATCAAAATACTCATCCAGTTCCTGAGCGGAAAAAGATGACCGGGAATAAAATCCGGCCCGGTTTCTCTGCCTGTAGGCTTCATAAAGTATTATGGCTGCGGCCACTGACACATTAAGGCTCTGGACCATGCCCTGCATGGGTATGTAAAGTTCATGTTCAACTTCCGCCTGAAGATCAGCTTCCACACCGCTGTGTTCATTGCCGAGAATCACTGCAGTAGGTTTTGTAAAGTCCCATTTATAGACAGGAACCGCGGTAGAGCTGAACCCGGTACGGACCAGGTTGAACTCTCTTGAACCCAGATTGCTTACCAGTTCTGAAACACTGGCATGCCTTATCCTTTCCACCCATTTTCTGGCTGATGCGGATGATCTTTTGCCCAGAGCGGGAAAAACATTATTTGTGTATAGGAGATGGACAAAGGGAATCCCAAAGGCGTCACAGCTTCTGAGTATTGCTGAAACATTATGGGGATCATGGATATTGTTGATAACCAGGGTCAGATCCTTCTGTCTTTTTTCCAGGACCTGCCTGACTTTATTTGTTCTCTGGGCTGTACGCGGTTTACTGGTCATGTTCTGTGTAAGTAAATAAGATATTCCTGATTGCCTTTGGGTCCTTTTATGGACGAGGGCACGGTACCGGAGCATTCCAGCCCAAGTTCCTCAGTTGCTTTGTCAATTACTGTCTGCACTGCTTTCAAGGCCACCTGTTCTGACTTGACCACCCCTTTGACGGCCATACCAGGCCCCACCTCAAACTGAGGTTTTACCAGAGCAATGACTGTGCCCTCAGGCTTTAGAAAATTCAAGGCAGGTGACAGCACCAGAAAAAGGGGAATAAACGAGCAGTCAATTGTTATAATATCCACCTGTTCAGGCAAAAGATCATCAGGAGCGCTCCGGATATTAATCTTTTCCAGGTTGACCACCCGGGGATCACCGCGAAGGTTCCAGTGCAGCTGGCCATATCCCACATCCAGGGCATAGACTCTGAAAGCTTTGTGCTGCAGGAGACAGTCTGTAAATCCTCCTGTGGAGGCCCCCACGTCAAGACAGACCTTGTTCCGGACATCAATTCTGAAAAAATCCAGAGCGGTAAGAAGCTTGTATCCTCCTCTGCTCACAAAACGAGCCGCTTCTTTAACCCGCAGGCCGGTTTCCTTTCCCAGAAAACGTCCTGGTTTATCCACCAGCACATCAGTTTCACCCTGCCTGTAGTAAACCTGTCCGGCCATAATCAACCTTTTGGCCTTTTCCCTGGATTCAGCGAGCCCTTTTTCAAAAAGCAGTTCATCAGCGCGTTTTTTCCCGGCCATCAGTCTCACGCCCAGTGTATCAGGCCCAGACAATGGGGATCCAGGAGCAGGGGATGATGAGGCAGAATCCGGACAGTGAATCCGAACCGTCCTGTGTTAGCCGGCCTTACTTTGCCTTCATACAATATCCAGTTCTCTTCAACAGCATCCTTTTGATCCATGCAAATGGTTTTGCGGTTTACAAAATTGCCGTTCATATCTACTTTTCCGGAGTAAATCTCCACCCTGATGTCTTTACTTGAAAGGCCGTTGACATATACCTCGGCAGAGACAGTGAGCTCATCTCCGGAATAAAGGCTGTCCTCATCCGAGGACCTGACATTTCTGATCTTTACCTCGCCCCATTTAGTCATAAGGTCCATTCTCCAGGAAGCCAGGCTTTTGGCCTGTTCAAAGCCATTCTTTTCCAGCTTTACAAAGTTCTGATAGGCCGGAAGATATGCGGTACCGGCATAATCTTCAACCATGCGATGCGAACTGAATACCGGGGCCAGATCTCTCAGTCCGTTTTTCATCTTTCTTATCCATTCCGTGGGCATGTTGCCGCCCGAGCGGTTGTAAAATGTGGGAATGATTTCTCTTTCCAGGACATTGTAAAGGTAATGACTCTCCACCAGGTTCTGATACTCCTGATCCTCGTACTCCTCTCCATTTCCTATGGACCAGCCATATCTGTTATCCGGAGTATAGGCTTCATCCCACCATCCATCCAGAACACTGAAATTAAGCACACCGTTGGCCACGGCCTTCATTCCGCTGGTACCGCAGGCTTCCAGAGGCCGCCTGGGATTATTCAGCCACACATCGCAGCCCTGGAGCATGTATCCGGCTATCTCAATGTCATAATCTTCAATAAAAACAAAATGATGCCTGAATTCCTCGTTATGACAGAACTGAATGATCTGCTGGATTATCTTTTTACCCTCAACATCTCTGGGATGAGCCTTGCCAGCAAAGATAAACTGTACTGGCTGCTTTTTGTTATTCATTATTTCAATGATTCTTTTGACATCCGTCAGAACAAGATTGGCCCTTTTATAAGTCGCGAATCTGCGGGCGAAACCAATGGTCAGGGCATTGGAATCAAGGACTTCCCCAGCCATCTGCAATTCATGGCGCCTGCCTCCCCTGGCCAGGGTCTGGGTATGCAGTCTTTCCCGGACAAAATCCACCAGGCGTTCTCTCAAACGCTCGTGAGTTCGCCAGAGTTCAGCATCCGGTATGGACTGAGACTGTTTCCAGACCCGCTGACAATCAGGATCTTCACGCCAGTTGGAACCGAGATACCTGTCAAATAAGTAAGCCATGTCCGGAGCTATCCAGGTGGGTACATGGATCCCATTGGTTATGGCTGCTATGGGCACATCATCCACAGGATACTGAGGCCAGACCTTTTTCCACATATTCCGGGCCACTTCTCCGTGGAGCTGACTGACTCCGTTATTAAATCTGGACAGACGAAGAGCCAGAACCGTCATGGTAAAAAGCTCCTGGTCATCCCTGGGATCTTCACGGCCCAGGGCCAGAAAAACCTTGAAAGCCAGACCAAGCTCTCTGGCATACCCTTCAAAATATTTCTGCATCAGATCAGGGGCAAAACGATCATTGCCGGCCGGGACCGGGGTATGAGTGGTAAAGACACTGCTGGAAGCCACCAGTTCTGTTGCCGCTTCAAAGGACATATCGTGTTCACGCATGAAAATGCTGATCCGTTCCAGGCCCGCAAAGGCCGAATGTCCTTCATTCATATGAATTACCCGGGGGTTAAGCCCCAGAGTTTCCAACGCCCTGATCCCGCCTATGCCCAGAACGATTTCCTGCTTCAATCTCATTTCCCAGTCTCCGCCATAGAGCTGGGCTGTAATATCTCTGTCCCGGGGATCATTCTCATTGAGATTTGTATCCAGAAGATACAGACTGACCCGGCCGATCATTGCTTTCCATATACCAATTTTTATCCTGCGATCCAAAAGACCTATCTCAACAAGCAATGGCCGTCCTTCTTCATCCTTAACCTGAACCAGAGGCATCTCTTCAAAATCATTAACCGGGTATCTTTCCTGCTGCCAGCCATCACCTGTAAGATACTGTCTGAAATATCCCTTTTGATAACAGAGCCCGATGGCCACCAGAGGAAGATTCAGATCACTGGCTGATTTAAGATGGTCCCCGGCCAGGACTCCCAGGCCCCCTGAATAAACAGGCAGAGAAAGGCTTATGCCGTACTCCGCGCTGAAATAGGCGATAACTGATTCTCCCTGTGCTTCCTTAAAGTCAAAAGTCGTTTTAGTCTCTGACCTGTATTTTTCCAGGCTCTGTGCGGTTTTGCTCAATCTGTCCAGAAAAAACTCGTCCCTGGATAATTCTTCAATAATATCCGGGGCCAAAAGATTGAGAAACCTGACCGGATTTTGCCTGCAGTTTTTCCATAGCTGATGATCAATACGCTCAAACAGCTCGGAAATATCATGATTCCAGGAAAACCAGAAATTATAGGCCAGATCCCATAATGCGGTGAGATTATCAGGAAGTTTAGGAGTCACACTATAAACTTTTAAAGGACGCATTCTTTTCCTCCGATTATGACATTTTTTACAAATATTTTGCCGGACAAAACCTCAAATTGCAAGGGCTCATTTAATCCTTGCAGGTTTTGGCGCATAAAGCTATTTGTTTTTATTCACCAGCATATCCATTTGCCTGAACCATGATCATCCTGGTAAGGTCATGCTCGGTTTGGGATTTAGTCTTGAATCCGTGAACTTGGTATTTTTGAACTTATTGCTTATTCAGGTTTAAGCATAAAAACATTGTTGTAAGCGAGTTTAATATATGAATCATCACATCAAGGTAAAAATTAAGTATCTCAGAGACACGGATAAAACAGGAAACATTCTGGAATATTCCACTCTATTTTCAGCTGGGATGGATCTCAGAGCGTTTATGCCGGAAGATGAAATACTGCTGGCTCCTGGCTGCAGGTATCCGTTTCCAAGCGGAATATGCATGGAAATAACAACCCCCGGGATAGCGGGATTTGTATATTCAAGAAGTGGCCTGGGTACAAAACAGGGACTTGTGGTCAGCCAGGGAGTCGGAGTTATTGATCCGGATTACCGGGGCGAGATTCTCGTCTCCCTGCTCAACAACTCCATGGAAAAAAGAGTCGTAAAAAAATCCCAGCGAATTGCCCAGCTCATATTTCAGCCTTTTTTTCACGCGGATATAACTACCGCAGCGCAGCTGTCCACGACACAGAGAGGTTCAGGAGGATTCGGGCATACAGGAAATTTATAATCCGAACCAAAAGCAGACTCAGTCCTCAGACCGGAATTATCACCCAGAGAACAGGAAATGAAAAACAACTCTACGCTGCAGGAAAAAACCAGTAAATACTTATGTCCCACTTACGCCAGATATCCCCTGGCTGTTAAGTCAGCCCGGGGCTGTCACCTGTACGACTTTGAAGGCAGGGAATATCTGGACATGTTGTCCGGAATTTCAGTATGCAATCTCGGGCACAGCCATCCGGAAATTGTATCAGCCATAGCTTCTCAAGCCAAAAAACTGATTCATGTCAGCAATCTCTTTTATCAGGAAGAACAGGCTGCTCTGGCGGAGAAACTAATTTCAACCTGTTCTCTGGACAGGGTCTTTTTCTGCAACTCAGGGGCTGAAGCCAATGAAGGCGCTATTAAACTGACCCGCAGATATATGCAGAAAATCCTGAACCAGAATAGATTTGAGATACTGACCCTGAACGGATCATTTCACGGCCGGACCCTGGCCACTCTTACCGCGACAGGTCAGGACAAGATCAAACAGGGATTTGATCCGCTGCCCAAGGGATTTCAGACTGTTCCGGTCAATGACAAAGATGCCCTTGAACAGGCAGTAACTCCGGATACAGCCGCCATCATGGTGGAAATTATCCAGGGTGAAGGAGGGATCAGACTTCTTTCTCCCGGATTTCTTAAAAAAATTGTTCAAATCCGTGAAAAACACGATTTACTGCTCATTATCGATGAAATACAGACCGGCATGGGCAGAACCGGCAGATTCTGGGCCCACCAGCATTACGGGCTTGAGCCGGATATTATTACTTCGGCCAAAGCCCTGGCCAATGGACTGCCCATGGGAGCGGTCCTTTGCACTGAAAAAGTATCATCTGCATTTGACCCTGGAAGCCACGGCACAACCTTTGGGGGCAATCCGCTGGCCTGCGCGGCAGCCCTGAAAGTCCTGGAGATTATGGAACAGGAAAACCTGGTAAAAAAGGCAGATCAGCTCGGCCGAAAGGCTCTGGGAATCTTTGAGCGGATCAGGCAGGATCATCCGCAGAAGATAATGGAAATCAGAGGAAAGGGCCTGATGCTGGGCATTGAACTCACATTTCCCGGAAACCGTTTATGGAAAGCTCTGCTTGAACAGGGATTTGTCCTTAATCTGACCCAGGATACGGTTCTAAGGCTTTTGCCGCCCCTTGTCATTTCCGGAAAACATATTGAAAGCTTTGCCATGACTCTGGACAAACTTCTGCAAAATCCCCAACTCTGCCAAGGATGACTTGTAAATGTACTCACTGACGGTTAAGGACTCCCCGGAAAATATTGAAAAGATCCAGCCTCTTCTGCACCAGCACATAAACTGGGGCTGGGAAGAAAAAAATCAGGACACGGTAATTATACATTTTTCCAGTGAAAATCCGGCTGTAAATTTCAAACGCCTTGTCAGGGAAACAATCCCGGATTCTTCATCCCGGCTCCAACCTGTCCAGAGCCAGGACTGGACCGAAGACTGGAAACAATACTTCACTCCCATCAATATTGAAGATACTTTTATTATTCTGCCTGACTGGCTTGAACATACTCCGTCCCCTTTGGTAAAAATTATCATCACCCCTAAAATGGCCTTTGGAACCGGACACCACGCCACCACCAGCTTATGCCTGAAAATTCTGTCATCATTATTCCGCAAAAAGATGATAACCAGAGACTTCAGGTTTCTTGATCTTGGTACCGGCTCCGGCATACTGGGTATTGCCGGAGCAAAACTGGGCCTCAAAGGAACCGGACTGGACATAGACCCGGCCGCCATAGACAATGCCAGGGAAAATATCGCCCTGAACAAAGTCCAGGACAATTTTCATGTCCAGACAGGTGATCTTCACAAGCTGGACAAAAATCAAAAATTCAATCTCATATTTGCCAATATCCTTGCTCCCACTCTTCAGGAACTGGCCAAGGAAATATTATCCCGGCTCAGCCCGGACAGATATTGCCTGATTCTTTCTGGGATACTTGGCAAACAGGCATCCGATGTGGCTGAAACATACATGAGTCTTGGCCTGAATGCTCCGGAAGCAACACATGAAGGAGAATGGTGCGCCCTGGTCTGGAATCACAGTCCAGGATAACAACCCGGCCGGAGCCTGCAACTGATATATCACTTCAAACTGAACATCCAAAACTGATTCTCATATGAACAAAGAAACCATTCTTCTTAACTATTTTGCAACCATGAGTGCCCATCTTGGCCCCAGCAACTGGTGGCCGGCAGAATCCTCTTTTGAGGTGGCCCTGGGTGCCATTTTAACCCAAAATACCAATTGGAACAATGTTCATAAAGCTATTCACAATCTCAAGGAAAAAGGTCTCCTGGATCCCCGGAAAATGTTTTTTTTGAGTGAAGAAGAACTGGCTCTGCTGATCAAACCCGCTGGATACTTTAGAATCAAGGCCAGACGCCTGAAAAATTTTCTGCACTTTCTTAATAGTGAATGCGGTTTGAACTTTGAAGCCTTGAAAAACAGAGAACTTGAAGAATTGCGGACCAAACTTTTGAATATAAACGGCATCGGCCCGGAAACAGCTGACAGCATCATCCTGTACGCCCTGAACAAGCCCAGTTTTGTAGTGGATGCCTATACAAAAAGAATCTTCAACAGACACAGCCTGGTTCATGAGGACATTGACTATCATGAACTCAGGGACCTTTTCATGTCTTGTCTGCCAGAAGACCAGGCCCTTTACAATGAATACCATGCCCTGCTGGTGCGGACCGGAAAAAAATGGTGCAAAAAAAAGGCCGGGCTGTGCCGGGAATGTCCTCTGAATATCTACCTGGAGTAACAAACAGGCCGAGTATTCCTGAAACCACAACCGGATTCCAACTGTTTCAGCCCAAAGCCCTGAATCACATAATTAAAATGCCAGCAATCAAACCAGATCACTTTTTTGTCCTGTTTATCCTGATTCTAACGGTTCTATTGAGCAGCAATCCAGCAGGCGCGGTACCGGCAGAAGAACTGCAGTCAGAAATTAAAACCAGACAGGAACAGCTCACCAGGCATCAGAAAGCTATTGAGCGGCTCTCTGAAAAAGAACGGGAGACATATTCCAGGCTGGCCCAGGCTGAGGATAAACTGGATGAGATCTCCAGCAGGCTTGCTTCCCAGGAAAAAGAACTGGCTTCTCTGCTTGCCAGGGAGGCAGAAGCTGCTGCACAGTATGAAAAACTGGGGCGCCGGAAATCCGCAACCCAGAAAAGCCTGGCCGAATTAATGGAAAATATCTGGCCCATTTTTCTGGAAAGTCAGGGCAAAGGCCTGGCCGAAATAACCAAGTGGTCTGAACTGGACCGGAAAATGACCTGGCTCAGAATAATCTACCAGGAAGCTGAAAAACGCTATTCCCTGCTCCAGGCCCAGTCCAGTGAAATGGCCACTAATCTGGTCAAACTCCAGATAATGAAGGATGAGTACCAGCAAACTCTGAGTCAGGTAAACAAAACCAAAGACAGACTGCTTGATGAAAAGCTGAAATTTCTCAAGGAATTACAGGAGATTAGGGCAAAAAGGCTTGCCGGGGAACAGATGATCAGCGAAATCATTGACGTGATCGATTCCCTTAATTATCAGATGAATCTGGCCACCAGCAGAAAATTCCAAGCCCTCAAGGGGCACTTAATCTGGCCGGCCAGGGGAAGGCTTGTTTCATCCTACAATCCGTCTGCTGATCCGCCGCATAACGGGCTCAGTATCTCTCTGGAAGAAAACTCACCAGTCCAGGCCATTTCCTGGGGAAAGGTGGTGCATAATGACACCTTGCGCGGCTTTGGCAGAGTGGTTATTCTTTTTCACGGGGAAAATTATTACAGTCTTTATGCCTATCTCTCTGAAAGTGATCAAAAGATCGGCCAGGAAGTAGAAAAAGGAGAACCCGTCGGACGGGCAGGATATTACCCTCAGATTGAGGACTACGGGATTTATTTTGAATTGCGTTTTAAGCAAAAAGCCATTAATCCTGTTCCGTGGCTGAAAAAATTATAGATTAAGTGTGATATTTTTGTGGCTGACTCTTACAGGTAACTTCATAAAAACCAGACCCCGGATCAAATCCGGGGTGACGATCAAAAAAGGCTTAACAACGTGTTGAAAAACTCCTTATCAGACTGGCTGCTCAGAAATTCCAAGCGACAGCCCGGCACCCACTTGAGTTGCCATTAATTGCTCATGTCTGAAAATATGCCCTCAAATAGGTGCCGGATAAAGAGCAAAAAAAGTTCAAGATTGCAGGGCATTTAGACAGGTGCGAGTTTGAACTTTTTGTAGCGACAAAGCCAATTGGGAGATTTGAGGCAGCCGGTTAAGCCCTTTTCTGTCATACCGGCGAAAGCCGGAATCCAGGGGTGATGCAATGTAAGTTGCTTGTCGGTTCGGTCTCGGGCCGCCCGGGTGAAGAGCTTATAAACGTGTCACAAAAAATACTGCCACCGAGTGACAGGTATTGGAGTGCAGGTTAGCCTGCTTTAATACTTTATCCCTCTGGTAAAAACCCGACCATGTCAAACAAAATCAAAGACCCTGACAAGCAGGAGGAAATAATGCGAATCAATCATTTAATTGGAATTATTTTAATCCTTTTCATACTGATGATCTCACCCTGGACCGGCCAGGCCAGAGAAGACCAGTATGAAAGCCTTAAAAAATTCAGTCAGGTCCTGCACCTGGTGGAAGATAATTATGTACAGGATAAAGACCGGGAAGAACTTATGCAGGCCGCCATTGAAGGAATGCTGCAAAAACTTGATCCTCATTCATCTTATGTGTCTCTGGAAGACCTGAAAATGATGCAGGATGACTTTTCCGGTGAATTCGGCGGTATCGGCATCCAGATCGGAATGCGGGACGACCGGCTCGTGGTTATCTCTCCCATTGAAGATACCCCGGCCGACAAGGCAGGACTGCAGACGGGCGACATGATCCTGGAAGTAAACTCCAAATCAACCCAGGGTATGAGCCTTACTGAAGCGGTACGGCTCATCCGGGGCCCCAAAGGTGAACCCGTGGAGCTGACTATTTTGTCCGCAGACGAAAACAAACCCAAAAAAGTGGAGATCGTCAGGGACACCATTCCGGTTCATTCGGTGAGGATGCAGGAACTTGAGCCTGGTTACGTGCAACTTAGAATCACCGACTTCAAAGACAATACCACGGATGAACTGCGAGAAGAAATCCAGAGTTATCAGGCTGACCAGGATTTAAAAGGAATCATTCTGGATCTTCGAAACAATCCTGGCGGCCTCCTGGATCAGGCTGTATCAGTATCTGATATTTTTCTGGACAGAGGACTTGTTGTATATACCCAGGGCAGGGATGAAGACCAGCGCAAAGACTACAATGCCACCGGTCAAACCGAATATGAGGACAAACCCATGATTGTTCTCATCAATGCCGGCTCTGCTTCTGCTTCGGAAATCGTTGCCGGCGCCCTGCAGGACCGGAACAGAGCCCTTATCATCGGCGAAAACACATTTGGAAAAGGGTCTGTGCAAAGCATCATCCCCCTTTCCGACGGTTCAGCCATCAAGCTGACCATTGCTTTATATTATACGCCCAATGGACGGGCCATTCAGGCTGAAGGCATAGCCCCTGATTTAAGAATACCTTTTCAGAAAAATACTAATTCCGATGATGAATCCCAGCAGTCATTACTCAGGGAGTCCGGCCTGGAAATGCATCTTCAGAATCCTGAAATACATATCGACGATGAAAAAGAAATAAGCGAGGAAGCAAGGGAATTATTGTCCCAGGACAATCAGCTGCGCCTGGCTCTGGAAATACTCAGATCAATGCCAAGGATCAAAGAACTTAACAATTAACCCTGAAGACCATGGCTGCTGCTGGAAAAAAGTCCACCAAAAAGAAAAAAGGTTCCAGGAAGCGGACCCCCATTTTCGGGGTCCGCTTATTATTGTGGTTATCCGCATTTACCCTCACCTTTGCAGGACTGGCAGCTATTTTGCTTCTTCCCCACAAGGAACCGCTGACCACCGCCCAGAGTGATCAGGCAACATATAGATCTTCAGCAGATTCAGAATCCGCTTCCGGGAAAATGCCTCCTTCACAGGAACAGAAAAAAATCCCAAAACCTTTTATCTATGAAGAAAAAGTAGGCACTGACTTTGACCTCAGAGTCTGGGAGGCTGACATGGCGATCCTGCAGACCCTGTCTCTTATGGACCATGGTGAAGACAGAATGCAGCATAAAAACATTGAAACAAAATTTTTTTACGGCACTCCATATCATTTCCAGGAAATTGTCATATACACTCAGAATAAAAGAGATGAATTCATCAGCAAACTTGGCCAGACCCTGGACCGTTTTTTATCCAATGCCACACTGACCTCGCAGCAGCACCAGAATACATGGGCCTTAAAAATCAATGGACAGACCACCCATATAATCAATCTGAAAAAACTGCTTCAACAGCCTTTGCCAGGTACAGGAAGGATTGTCATTATTATTGATGATCTGGGAGAAACCCTGGAGTATGCTGAAAATCTCAGTCGACTTGATTTCCCGGTTATATTTTCCATCCTTCCATATCTGGCTCATACAGAGAAAGTAGTTAAATTCGCTGAAGAAAACCAGATTGAAACCATGCTGCATCTTCCCATGGAGCCAAACACCTTTTCCAGAGGGGTCAACCCCGGGAAAGGGGCGCTGCTTGTCAACATGGGCAGTGATGAAATCAAAAAACGGGTTGCCGATAACCTGCGTCAGGTTCCTGGAGCTATTGGAGTTAATAATCATATGGGTTCCAGATTTACCCAGGACGCCGAAAGAATCGCCGTGGTATTTGATGAACTGAAAAAACACGGTCTTTTCTTTCTGGACAGTTTGACCACCCCTGAAAGCGTAGCCGAGGACATGGCCAGGCAAAAAGGCCTGGATTTTCTCAAAAGACATATATTTCTGGACAATGTCCAGGATAAAAAAGCCATTCTTTTTCAACTGAGCAAGGCTGAAAACATTGCCATCAAGCACGGACTGGCTGTAGCTATCGGTCATCCATATCCCGAGACCCTGTCGGCTCTCAGGGAATGGAAGCATTTGAAAAGCGACAACGTGGAAGTGGTAAACATATCTGAATTGGTGTCTACCATGAGATACAGGACAGCCGCACGAAAAAAAATGGAATCTCTTCCCTAATAAACCAATAACTCCCAGGCCTGTTATTTCATCGCCGGGGACC
>JBKHCI010000173.1:0-2855 GCA_046541915.1 Desulfonatronovibrio sp.
TAAGTATCCAAAATATAATCAAAACACCTGAAAGTCCAATACCCACCTGCTCAGGCTGATGACTATCAGGATCAGTCCTTCCACGCGTCCTACTTTGAGCCCGGTTTTCATAAAGATTATGACCAAAGTCACCATGGCCAGGAGGGTGAGCATGCTTGGTATTGCTGTTGCTGAGACCGCAATGGGACTCAAAAGACAGGTTAAGCCAAGCACTCCGGCAAAATTAAATATGTCGCTGCCGATAAGGTTGCCCAGGAGCATTTCATTTTTGCCTTTCAGTACAGCTACCAGGCAGGTGATGAGTTCGGGCAGGGATGTTCCGGCGGCGACTATGGTCAGACCGATGACCCACTGACTTACTCCCATGATCTGGGCAATAGTTTCCGCGCTGCTGACCATGAAATGCCCGCCCAGGGCGATCAAGGCAAATCCAGCAGCGAGCTTAAAAAAATCTCCGGCCCGGGCGTTTATTTCTTCAGGAGCGCTCAGATCAATACTGACCCTTGCTCCCCGGAAAAAAATCAGAAAGTTGTAGGAAATAAAAACAAAAACCAGAAAAAAACCGGTCATTCTGCCAAGGCTCAGATTCAACATCATTAACAGGATAAAAACAGTCAGACCAAGGAGAAAAAACCCATCCCTGCGGATAAGTGTCCTGCTGGAGGTGATGGGACGGATAAGGGCGATTATCCCCAGGATAATGCCCAGGTTAAAGATGTTGGAGCCTATGACATTGGACAGGGCAATGTCTCCCATCCCCCGGAAGGCAGCTGTTGCCGTGACCACAAACTCAGGCAGTGATGTACCCAGGGCCACAATGGTCAGGCCTATGGTAAGTTCAGACAGCCGGAATTTTCTGGCAATGGTTGCGGCGCTGTCCACAATCCACACCGCTCCGAACCATAAAAGAAGCGCGCTGACTGCCAGTAAAGCCAGGTTAAGAATTACTGTCATTTGATTTCACTCTTGCGCGCGGGTTGTCTTCCGCCGCGGCGTGGAAAGTTTTAACCAGCTCTTTGTCCCAGACAGGTTCCTGCCATAACGTGGGCTGCTCGGTTTCTCCGGGCCAGACCAGTATTTCCTGTAAAGTTTCCCCTCTGCGGATTATAACATCTATTTCACGGCTGGATTTTCTGGCTTTGGGAGAAAATCTGCTTACCAGTTCGCAGGCTCTCTCAAGAATTTCAGGTGACCAGTCCTGATTTTTCACAGGTCTGCCCAGGGCCACAGGACCGGGGAAAAAAGTCAGTTTGAACAGATAATCGCTTTGCTCAGCCAGTTCCTCAAGCCGGTCGTTGTCTTCTTTGTTGCGGCCTATACAGAGCCAGTGATTACCCAGCCAGAACTGCCTTCCGGTATTTGCCAGGAGAAAGTCCGCTGGTTCCGGCTTCTGCTTATATGTCAGCAGGGGCAGATATCTTTTGGCGGATTCTTTTTCAGTGAGCAGACATCCGCCTGCAGGAGTCGGGATGGGATGGATGTTGAATTCTCTGGCAAGTTTATTCTGTTCTTTTCTTCCCCGGCCGGACATTGTGCCCAGTTTTTCTCTGTCAAGCAGACCTGATTTTTCCGGATCGGTGGGGGGGAGGCGCCTGGCAGAAAGAGCCCGGACCAGAATGTTTTTTACGCCGGCGTCACGTTTAATAATGTTCAGGGTGTCCAGCCGCTGAGACATGGGCCTTTGCCCCAGCACCTCGCCTGATATTATAAAAGCGGCTCCAAAATCGCAAAGCAGAGTCCTGGCAGTATTAAGCATGAGAATCTTGCAGTCCACACAGGGGTTCAGTATTTTCCCCAGTCCATGTTCCGGCCCTTTGCAGAGCATGTGAACAAATTCTGAAGATATATCTACGGACATTAGAGGAATGCCGTAGTTGTGCTCCCACTCTTCCAGCTTGTCAGGATGGCCGAAAAACGGAGAAATAAAGTGAAGCCCCAGAACCCGGAGTCCCTGGTTCTGCACCAGCCTGGCTGCCAGGATAGAGTCCAGTCCACCTGAAAAAAGGGCCAGAGCGTCATATTTTTTATCAGGAGGAGTTTTCATGGAAGTTGATCCGGAAAAATTATAAGTATGCATGTGAACATTTCTTGACAGATATATTTGGCATATTGTAAAAAGTAAAGTTCGCGGAGGGATGGCCGAGTGGTTTAAGGCGGCGGTCTTGAAAACCGTTGACCCGAAAGGGTCCGGGAGTTCGAATCTCTCTCCCTCCGCCATTTGCATGTCCAAAGCGCCCAATCTTGATTCAAAAATATATCATTTACAAAGACTTATTTGTTTTTATCAGTCCTTGGGAATCCTCTGCTGTCCGTTGAGGCCTATCTTTGTATTATTACATTTTTGAATAATCACGCTGGAAGGATTGATTTTTCAGGCATTAAACATCTGTCAAGCTTGACAGTCAAAATTTATTTTTCAGCCCCGTGACTTTATCTGCTGTTTCAATGCCAAAAAAGTACTTTTAAAAGAGATGCCAGCCGCTGATCGCGCTGATTTATGCTGACAAGAAAATTTTTGATTTTTCCATCCGCCAAGATCCACGGTTCAATCTCTTTATACGGGAATCCGATTTGCTGACCCATAAAAATGGTTTCTACATGAAAATTGTATTTATGGGCGATCCGCACGGACTTCTGGATCAGGCCGCAGCCATTGCCACAGCAGAGCAGGCCGACCTGGTAATTCTGGCCGGAGACCAGCCTCAGGAAGAATCCATGGATGAAATCATGCACAGATTTTCCTGTCAGGTCAGGTTTATTCTTGGAAATTACGACATGGACCAGGGCCTTTTTCTTAATATGACCGAGCCCTGCTTCTGGCCAGCTCTCTGCTGGAGTGCAGCACTGACTTTTGA
>JBKHCI010000045.1:0-12957 GCA_046541915.1 Desulfonatronovibrio sp.
GCACTGCATTACGTGCTGGCGCTGACCCGCAAGACAACTTTTACCATCTGTAGTGAGCAAAAGCCTTATTGGCTTCAGCCATACGGTGCGTATCCTCTTTTTTCTTCATGGCTCCGCCCCTGCCGTTAAAGGCATCCAGAAGCTCTGAAGCAAGCCTTCTGTCCATGCCTTTTTCTCCTCTGGACCTAGCATATTTTACCAGCCAGCGGATAGCCAGGGCTTCCTGCCTGTCTGGACGAACTTCCATGGGCACCTGGTAGGTTGCGCCACCAACACGCCTGGATTTAACTTCCATTTGAGGTTTTACATTATCAATAACCTGGTTAAAGGCCTTTATGGGCTCTTCACCAGTTTTTTCTGCAAGCTGCTCAATTGCGCTATACAATAACTTTTCAGCAATACTTTTCTTGCCGTCAAGCATAAGCCTGTTTACAAACTTGGTCAGAACCCTGCTGCCATAGGCAGGATCAGGAAGAACAGTTCTTTTGGGGATTGGACCCTTACGTGGCATTATATTTTCTCCTGATTATAATTATTTTGGTCTCTTGGCGCCGTATTTGGACCTGCTTTTGCGCCGATCCTGAACACCCGAGGTATCAAGGGTACCTCTAATAATTTTATAGCGTACACCAGGAAGATCCTTTACACGGCCTCCCTGGATCATAACCACTGAATGCTCCTGAAGGTTATGGCCTTCACCGGGTATATAAGATGTTACCTCTATTCCATTTGTCAGCCTGACTCTGGCCACTTTACGAAGAGCTGAGTTGGGCTTTTTGGGGGTAGTGGTGTACACCCTGACGCATACTCCTCTTTTTTGAGGACACTGCTGCAGAGCTGCTCTCTTTTTTCGTTTGATTACCTGGTCCCGTGATTTTCTAACCAGTTGGTTTATGGTCGGCATATATCCTCCAATGAATATTCTACTTGCTGAAACATGAATCTGTTAGTTGACCGGTCAAGCCTTGTCAAGAAAAAAATGCGCCGGCCCCAAAATGATTCACAGCCGGCGCTCCAGAAATTACTAATGAAAACTACAATAAAACACGTGAAAAACCAATACCTTACTCATCTCCATGTACCTGCTTCCAGGTCATCAGCTATTTATCAGCGTGTTTCGCGTAAACTTCCTCGTCCAGTTCCTCCAGAAATCTGTCTGGATTCTCGGGCTGTTCAGGTACAGTAATGTCGCTGTCAACATAGGGTCGATATCCGGTTCCGGCCGGAACCAGCCTGCCCACAATAACATTTTCCTTAAGCCCCCTCAGCTTATCAACTTTGGCCATGAGGGAGGCTTCGGTAAGTACCTTGGTGGTTTCCTGAAATGAAGCCGCTGAAATAAAAGACTGAGTCCTCAAGGAAGCCTGAGTAATCCCCAGGACCAAGGGTTCGGCCATGGCTGGTTTCTCACCTTTTTGGACGCATTTCTGGTTTTCGGAGATAAAATCATTCTTTTCCACCTGCTGCCCAATAAGAAAGCCTGTGTCCCCCGGATCAATTATCTGTACTTTTTTCAACATCTGGCGGACAATTACCTCAATATGCTTGTCATTTATCTGAACACCCTGGAACCTGTACACTTCCTGCACTTCCTCCACCAGATAATTGGCAAGAAACTTTTCACCTTTGATTTTCAGGATATCGTGCAGGTCAGGATTGCCTTCAGTAATCAGTTCTCCCGCTTCAACAAAATCACCCTCCTGAACAGTTATATGCTTTCCTTTGGGTATGAGATATTCTTTATGATCTCCTGCTTCCGGAGTAATGATAATTTTCCTTTTGCCCTTGGATTCAGGGCCAAAGGAAACAATGCCGTCAATTTCAGTAACAGTTGCCTGGTCTTTGGGCTTTCTGACTTCAAACAGCTCAGCGACCCTGGGAAGACCGCCGACAATATCTCTGGTCTTGGATGATTCTCTGGGCTTTCTGGCGATAATATCTCCAGCCTGAACCTCGTCACCGTCGTTGAGCATGAGAATGGCGCCTACAGGGAGCTGAAATACGGCTTCCGAGGTAGTGCCGGGCCTGTGCTTTACATTATTCTTGGTATCACAGATAGAAATGCTGGGTCTGTAATTAGTGGAACGATATTCCGTAATAGTCCTGGTGGCCCTGGAAGTTGTTTCATCCACCTTTTCCTGGAATGTCCTGCCCTCGATGATGTCAGTAAACCTGATAATACCGCTTACGTCGCTGACAAAAGGTTCATTAAAGGGATCCCACTCAGCCAGAAGCTCACCTTTTTTTACTGGCTGGTCTTCCTTGACAAAAAGCTTGGCCCCGGAAGGAAGAGAATACTTTTCCCTTTCGCGTCCCTGATCATCAACAATCTTGACCTGGCCGCTCTTACCCATGAGCATTGACTCGCCTTTGGAATTTTCAACAGTTCGGATGCGGGCAAACACTACGTGCCCGGCATTCTGAGCCCTGATATTGGAGCGCTCGATTTCTTTGGAGGCTGTGCCACCTATGTGAAAAGTCCGCATGGTCAGCTGAGTGCCTGGTTCTCCAATGGATTGGGCGGCAATAATGCCCACGGTTTCACCTACATTGACCAGATGTCCCCTGGCCAGATCCCGGCCGTAACAAAGAGCGCAGATGCCTCTTTCGGATTTACAGGTCAGGGTGGAGCGGATATTCAGTACATTTATCCCCGCGGCATCAATTTTCTGCGCGGCTTCTTCGGTTATCATTTCATTGGAGGCTACAATCATCTCCCCTGATTCAGGATCCACAATATCGTTCATCACAATCCGGCCCAGAGCGCGCTCCGTGACTTTTTCCTGAATTTCTCCTGATTTCATGAGATGAGTAAGTTCAATAGCGTCTACTGTTCCACAGTCGTACTCCGACACAACCACATCCTGGACCACGTCAACCAGACGCCTGGTAAGATATCCGGAGTTGGCTGTTTTCAGCGCGGTATCAGCCAGTCCTTTCCGGGCCCCGTGAGTGGAGGTAAAATACTGTAGAACCGTCAGGCCTTCGCGGAAACATGAAGTAATGGGGGTTTCAATAATCTCTCCTGATGGCTTGGCCATGAGCCCCCTCATCCCGGAAAGCTGTCTCATCTGATCCTTGTTTCCCCGCGCTCCTGAGTTTGACATCATATAAATAGGATTGAGGCTGATATTTTTAACCTTTTCTCCGGTTTCGGGATTGGTCAGAATATCAGTGGATATCTCCTGCATCATCTGCGAGGATATATCATTTGTGGCCTTGGTCCATACATCCACAACCTTGTTATATTTTTCCGTCCGGGTAATTATGCCTTCGCGGTACTGGTTTTCAATTTCGTTAACCTGATTCTGAGAAGAGGTTAAGATGGTTTTCTTGGCCTCTGGAATGACCATGTCTTTGACCCCTACAGTTATTCCTGCCTGGGTTGAGTATTCATATCCCATATCTTTGAGTTTATCACAGAGAATAACCGTTGCCTTGGTCCCGGCCCGGCGGTATGTTGCGCCAATGAGCTTGGCAATTGTTTTCTTGGTCAGAAGACAGTTGACCAGCTCAAAAGGGACATTTTCCGGCAGAATTTCTCCAACCAGTATTCTTCCGGGGGTTGTATCCTCTATTTTTCCGTTTATCCGCACCTTGATTCTGGCCTGAAGACCGACACATCCCGCGTCATAGGCTGAAATAACCTCGCCGGGATCTGAAAATATCCTGCCCTCGCCAGGTTCAAAGGATCTTTCCACTGTCAAATAGTAAAGTCCCAGCACTATATCCTGGGATGGCAGAATTATTGGTTCACCGTTTGCCGGAGACAAAATATTATTGGTGGACATGATAAGTACCCGGCATTCCACCTGGGCCTCCAGGGAAAGAGGTATATGAACAGCCATCTGGTCACCGTCAAAGTCGGCATTAAATGCAGAACAGACCAGAGGATGAAGCCGGATGGCCTTTCCTTCAACCAGGATGGGCTCAAAAGCCTGAATTCCAAGCCTGTGCAGGGTAGGAGCCCTGTTAAGCAGGACAGGATATTCTTTAACTACCTCATCCAGAATATCCCAGACCACGATATCGCCTCGTTCAACCATTTTCTTGGCGCTTTTAATGGTACTGGCATGTCCTTTTTCCTCCAGCTTTGAATAAAGAAACGGCTTGAACAGTTCCAGAGCCATTTTTTTGGGCAGACCGCATTGGTGCAGCTTAAGGTTCGGGCCGACCACGATTACTGAACGCCCGGAATAATCAACGCGCTTGCCTAAAAGATTCTGCCTGAACCGGCCCTGCTTGCCTTTGATCATATCGGAAAGAGACTTAAGAGGTCTTCCATTGGTGCCTGTTATGGCTCTTCCCCTTCGTCCGTTATCATACAGGGCATCAACAGCCTCCTGAAGCATTCTTTTTTCGTTACGGATTATTATGTCCGGCGCCCCAAGCTCCAGGAGCCTTTTTAACCGGTTATTCCGGTTAATCACCCTGCGGTAAAGATCGTTAAGGTCGGAAGTGGCAAACCTGCCTCCATCCAGCGGAACCAATGGTCTGAGTTCCGGCGGAATTACAGGAATAGTTTCCAGTATCATCCACTCGCACTTGTTTTCAGACTCCAGAAAGGCCTCAACAATTTTCAGACGCTTGGCGATTTTTTTCTTCTTGGTCTGCGAACGGGTTGCCTGTGATTCCTCACGAAGCTCATTCCTTAACTTCTCCAGCTCTACCTCAATGAGCAGATCCTTTATCACTTCAGCGCCCATTCCGACTTTAACGGCTTCTTCACCGTAACTGTCAAGTATCTGGAGATATTGTTCTTCGGATATTACCTGCTTCTTGTTGAGATTGGTCTGGCCTGGATCAACTACCATATAGGCGTCGAAATAAAGCACTTTTTCAAGATCAGACATGGTCATGTCCAGGAGAGTACCAATCTTGGAAGGCAGACTTTTAAGAAACCAGATATGCGAAACCGGAGCGGCCAGTTCAATATGTCCCATGCGGTCGCGCCTGACTTTGGACGCAATGACTTCCACACCGCATTTTTCGCATACTATTCCTCTATGCTTCATGCGTTTATATTTGCCGCAATTACATTCATAATCTTTAACCGGTCCAAAAATCTTGGCACAGAAAAGGCCGTCCCGTTCAGGCTTGAAAGTCCTGTAATTAATGGTCTCAGGTTTTTTCACTTCACCAAAGGACCATTCCCTGATTTTTTCCGGAGAGGCGATTCTTATCTTGATTCCCTTGAGTTCTTTACCGGAAATTGTTGTGGTACTTGATGACCTCTGTGAGAAAAGATCGTCTAAACTCATATCCCCGTCCTCATTTATATATGTAAAAAGTTTTTTATCTTTTGTAAGTCTTTAGATCCAGGAACTATAATTCTAGTTCCTGGATTTTTTTTTCTCGTCCCGGAGCAGATCAACGTCCAGCCCAAGAGCCATCAGCTCTTTGATCAGAACATTAAATGATTCCGGCATTGCTGATTCAAGAAAGTTATTACCCTTTACAATCTTCTCGTACATGTTGACCCTGCCGGTAACATCATCTGACTTAACAGTGAGAAACTCCTGGAGAAGATATGCGGCTCCATAAGCCTCAATGGCCCAGACCTCCATTTCTCCCAGCCTCTGTCCTCCAAACTGCGCCTTACCGCCCAGGGGCTGCTGAGTAACAAGTGAATAAGGACCAGTGGAACGGGCGTGAATCTTTTCGTCAACCAGATGGTGAAGTTTAAGAATATACATGTAACCCACAGTAACCCGGTTTTTAAAAGGAACACCGGTTCTCCCGTCATACAGAACGGATTTGCCGTCGTTGCTTAAACCTGCCCGTTCAAGCCAGGACCAGATTTCTTCTTCTTTGGCACCGTCAAAAACAGGTGTCTTGGTAATAATTCCGGATCTGAGCTCCCGTACCGCGTTTACAAAAGATTCATCATCCATGCTCTCTGCCAGTTCATCGATTTCAGGAGAATTAAATACTTCGCTGATCTCTTTACGCAGATGTTGTATATCCACTCCTGAATCAAGCATGGCCGACATCTGCATCCCCAGTTCCTTGGCGGCCCAGCCAAGATGGGTTTCCATAATCTGGCCGATATTCATGCGCGAAGGCACCCCAAGAGGATTAAGAACAATGTCCATGGGTGTTCCGTCGGCAAAAAAAGGCATGTCTTCTTCTGGCAGGATGCAGGAAACAACTCCCTTGTTACCGTGTCTGCCAGCCATTTTGTCGCCCACGTTAAGCTTTCTTTTAACCGCCAGATAGACCTTGACCATTTTGGTAACACCCGGTGGAAGGTCATCGCCTTCCATGACCTTGTCCCTTTTCTGGCTGTACATATTCTGAATCAGCCTGAGCTGATTTTCATAAGTCCGGAGAATATCGGCAACAGCTTCGTTAACCTCTTTGGCCGCAAAAGCGCCTGCAAGCTTTTTAACAGGAATAACCTCAAGGTCTTCGCGCTGCAGGATCTGGTTGGCCTCAGCAAGCACCTGTCCCTTTTTCCGACCCATTATAGTTATTCCCAGCCTCTTTCCAGAGACAGTGTTCCATATTTTATCGCGGATCTGGTCAGTAACTGATGCTATATGGATTTTCTCCCTTTGGATCAAATTATCCATTTCAGCGTCTTCAATAGCTTTAGTGCGTTCATCCTTTTCAGTGGAACGCCGGTTAAAGACCTTAACATTGATTACTGTACCCTCGATCCCGGGCGGCACTTTAAGAGATGTGTTCTTAACGTCTCTGGCCTTATCTCCGAATATAGCCCGGAGCAGGCGTTCTTCCGGGGTAAGCTGGGTCTCTCCCTTGGGAGTAATTTTCCCCACAAGTATATCGTCCTGCTTAACCTTGGCTCCGATCATAATGATACCGCTTTCATCCAGGTCCTTAAGCATATCCTCGCTTACATTTGGTATATCTCTGGTAATTTCTTCGGGACCCAGCTTGGTATCCCTGGCTATAACATCAAATTCCTCGATATGAACGGAAGTAAAGACATCGTCCTTGACCATTCTTTCTGAAATCAGAATAGAATCTTCAAAATTATATCCACACCAGGGCATAAATGCCACCAGCAGATTTTTTCCAAGAGCAAGCTCTCCGTCCAGTATGCCAGGTCCATCAGCCAGGACTGTGCCTTTTTTTACCTTTTCATGGGGCAGGACCCTTGGTTTCTGGCCAAAGCAGCTGTTCTGGTTTGATTTATGAAATTTCTGCAGTTCGTAACATATGGTATCTCCCTTATGAGAAGAAATTTCACGGTCATAGCTGACAACTATCTTATCCGCGTCCACATACCGGACCACTCCGTCTTCTTCAGCCATTACGCAGCTTCCGGAATCCCTTGCCACAATCCCTTCCATGCCGGTACCAACCAGAGGCTGTTCTGACCTTAAAAGCGGCACTGACTGGCGCTGCATATTGGATCCCATAAGTGCGCGGTTTGCGTCGTCATGCTCCAGAAAAGGTATAAGTGCTGACGAAATGGAAACAATCTGACTTGGAGAAATATCCATCAAAGTCACTTCTTCTTTGGGAACAAGATTAAACTCGCCGTGGATTCTCGCTGAAACAAGTTCTGTAGTGAAATTGCCGCTATCATCCACTGGCGCGTTGGCCTGCGCAATAACTTCACCCTGTTCCCTGGAAGCATCAAGGTATATAATTTCATTTGTAACCCGCTTATCTTTAACAACCCGATAAGGCGTCTCAATAAATCCGAAGTCATTAACCTGTGCGTGAGTGGTAAGGGATACAATCAATCCAATGTTGGGGCCTTCTGGAGTTTCAATGGGACAGATCCTTCCGTAGTGACTGGGATGAACATCCCTGACCTCAAAACCGGCTCTTTCACGTGTCAGGCCGCCGGGTCCAAGTGCAGACAGTCTGCGTTTGTGAGTAACCTCGGATAAAGGATTGGTTTGATCCATAAACTGAGACAGCTGGGAAGTTCCGAAAAATTCTTTGAGAACCGCTGTAACCGGCTTGGGGTTGATAAGATCGTGAGGCATGAGGGTTGCTACTTCCTGCAGGCTCATGCGTTCTTTAACTGCTCGTTCCATGCGCACCAGTCCGATGCGATACTGGTTTTCCACCAGTTCTCCAACCGGCCTTACTCTTCTGTTTCCGAGATAATCAATATCATCTGCCGGGCCGTGAGTATCCTTGAGTCTGGAAAGATGCTTGATTACCCTGAAAATATCTTCATTGGACAAGGTCCGGTAGTCCATGGGCAAATCCAGGCCGAGCCTGGAATTAAGTTTGTATCTGCCCACCGGTGAAAGATCATAATAATCAGGATTCCTGAACAGATTATCAAAAAAGTTTGAAGCTATTTCCGGTGTGGGAGGTGAACTGGGTCTGAGTCTTTTATAGATTTCAACCTGAGCCTCCAGCATGTCTTTGGTCTTATCCAGCTTGAGAGTGTCCCTAATGGAAGAAGACACATCCTGCCCTGAAGTATAAAGTATCTGAATTTCCTTTATGCCGGAATCTATAATTTCCTGAATCAGATCCGGACTCAGGGTGTCGCCGATTTCCACCAGAACCTCGCCGGTTTCAGGATGGATCAAGTCATGGGCTATAAAATGGTCAGCCAGCTGGGCCTGATCAATTTCTATATATTCTATACCGTCTTTAATCAGGTTTTTCCAGGCCCGTTTGGTTATAGGCCTGTTTTTTTTCACCACGACATTGCCCTTGCTGTCTTCTATATCAACAGCGGCATTTTCTTTGCGGTAGTGTTCAGGCACTATCTTGCGAAAAATTTTATCCTTTTCAAAACGTATTGTTTCTTTATCATAAAAATAGTTTAAGATATCTTCATTGGTCATTCCCATGGCCTTCATAAGGATCGTGGCATACATCTTACGTCTGCGGTCTATGCGTACATAAAATATATCCTTGTGATCGAATTCAAAGTCCAGCCATGAACCACGCATGGGGATAATCCTGGAACTGTACAGCACCTTGCGGCTGGAATGACTCCGGCCTGAATCATGCTCGAATATTATTCCCGGCGATCTTTGAAGCTGATTAACTATAACCCTTTCAGTGCCGTTGACAACAAAAGTGCCTTTACTGGTCATCAGGGGGATGGTGCCGAAATATATATCCTGCTCTTTAATGTCCCTTACAGTTCTGTTCCCGGTTTCTTCGTCAACGTCCCAGACAATAAGTTTAACCTTTATGCGAATAGGAGCTTCCAGGGAAAGGCCCTTGTTCAGGCATTCACTTACGTCATATTTGGGCTGAGCTATCTCGTAGCTGACAAATTCCAGTGTTGCTGTTTTGTTAAAGTCTTCTATGGGAAAGACGGAACGAAAAACTCCTTCCAGCCCCTTTTCCGCCCGGCTGGCTGGATCAGTGTCATCCTGAAGCAGTTGTTTGTAGGAATTGAGCTGGAGATTAAGAAGATGCGGGACATCCAAAGCATATTTAATCTGGCCGAAATTTTTGGTGAAAAGTGCCATATTATCCTCGCGTAAAAATGAGATTCTTTATATAAATCCTTGTGCGACAAAGATTTGTTTCTGAGACAGGCAAAATAAAAAAATAAATATTATTAAAACTTTTTTATGTTTACCGGGGAAAAGTGAGTGCTTCTTTACTGCATTTTGAATATTGAAGTGAACTAGGTGGACTGATTAAGAATACAGGATCTGAATTATGAAAAATTAACATGTTGTTCTATTATTATCTGTTTTCTTTCAAATAAGTAAAGATAAGAATGCAAAAAAAGGATTAGCTTCACTTATATCTTCTGCAATTTTCAAATTAACTGAACGATATGAATGCTTTACCAAAGCAAATAGTTTAGAGAGCACAAGTATCCGTTGATTATGTGCTCTCTAAACTAAAAAAGTATGCAACATGCGTTGCCTGAGGAGTTGTTACTTGATTTCAGCTACTGCGCCTGCTTCTTCAAGCTGCTTTTTTGCTTCTTCCGCGTCTTCCTTGGATACAGCTTCCTTGATGGCTGAAGGCAGCTCATCAACCTTGGCTTTGGCTTCTTTCAGACCCAGGCTGGTCAGGGCGCGGACTGCTTTGATGACCGCTATCTTATTCCCGCCTACCTCTTTAAGTACTACATCAAATTCAGTCTGTTCTTCCTCTTCAGCGCCTGCTTCAGCGCCTGCTCCTGGAGCAGCAGCCATGGCAGCCACAGGTGCGGCCGCTGATACTCCGAACTTTTCTTCAAGTTCCTTTATGAACTCGGAAAGCTCAAGTACGGTCATGCTGGAAATAAATTCTATCACTTGTTCTTTGGTAATTTCAGACATTAATAAATCCTCCTAAAAATTTAATTCTTTGGCTCGTTATTGTTGTTCTTTTTGATCTTTGATGCCGTTCAGGGCGTAAAGCATACCCCTGATCATATTGGCAAACAGACAGACAAAATTTGTCGGCACGGCATTCATTGTGCCAAGAGTTTTGGCCAGCAATTCTTCTTTTCCGGGCAATTCTGAAAGGTCCTTGAGGGAAGCGGCTTCAAGGTATTTTCCGTCCAGACTGGCAAACCTGGTCTGAAACTTTTTGCTTTTTTTCTCAAAATCGACCAGTACCTTGGCAGCTACTACAGGATCATCAAAACCAAACGCTATTGCGCAGCATTCCTTGAATTTGTCCTTGATAACATCATGGGGCGAATCATCAAAGGCAATGCTGGCCAGGGTATTTTTGACCACCTGATACTCAACATTGTTTTCCCGTAAAGCACTCCTCAAACTGGTCATTTCTTCCACGGACAGACCTTTAAAATCGGTTACAACAGCAATACAGGCCCTTTCAGCCTTATCGCGTATGCTCTGAATAATTGCGGCCTTTTCATCTCTGTTCACTGGATCACCTCACTTCTTCTCAAATATTGAGCCAAAGCAGTCTCGACAGGACATTAAGGGATATCTCCCACCTGTTTTCTCTGACTCTTGAAAAATATCTATATAATATTTAGCGGAAAATTTGTTATTCGCCTGATCTTCTCAGGCTGGCTGAGTCGATTTTTATCCCTGGCCCCATGGTAGTGGAAACTGCTACTCCTCTGAAATAAGTGCCCTTGGCAGTAGAGGGTTTAAGCTTTTGCAGGGTGTCAACCAGGGTTCTAAGATTATCCAGTATCTTTTCAGGACCAAAAGATACTTTGCCAAGAGGAGCATGAACTATCCCGGCCTTATCCACTTTGAATTCAACCTTCCCGGCCTTAAGTTCCTGAATCGCCTGGGCAAGATCAAAGGTCACTGTCCCTGTTTTGGCATTAGGCATCAGTCCTCTGGGGCCCAAAATTCTTCCGATCTTACCGACCTGAGCCATCATATCAGGAGTGGCCACTGCTTTATCAAACTCCAGCCAGCCACCTTTAATTTTTTCAACGAGATCTTCCCCGCCCACTTCATCTGCTCCGGCTTCTCTGGCTTCAGCCTCTTTTTCACCTTTACAGAATGCTACAACGCGGACATCTTTCCCCAGGCCGTGAGGAAGACTCACTGCGCCGCGGATCATCTGGTCAGCATATTTGGGATTTACACCTAATCGAACGGAAATATCCACAGTTTCATCAAAGTTGGCATAGGATGTTTCCAGAGCCAGACGCACTCCTTCATTTACCTCCAGCCTCTTAGCTGTATCTACTTTTGATTTGGAATTATTATATTTCTTACCATGTTTCGGCATTGGCGTTTTACCTCATTGGAACTATTTTTCTACCTCAATTCCCATACTTTTGGCAGTTCCCATTATAGTTTTTACAGCAGCGTTAACGTCGGCCGCATTAAGATCGGGCATCTTCAGTTGAGCAATCTCCTGAACCTGATTCCTGGTTACCTTGCCCACCTTGGTCTTGTTTGGTTCACCTGAACCTTTATCCAACTTGGCTGCCTTAAGTAAAAGAACAGGTGCGGGAGGAGTCTTGGTGATAAAACTAAAGGACCTGTCCTGATAAACAGTTATCACCACGGGGATTACCATCCCTTTATTATCCTGAGTCTTGGCATTGAATGACTTGCAGAATTCCATGATATTCACTCCGTGCTGGCCCAGTGCCGGGCCTACTGGAGGGGATGGATTTGCAGCGCCTGCTGGTATCTGCAGTTTAATTTTTGCCATTTCTTTTTTGGCCATTTATAATACCTCTGAATTTCAGCTTTTTGAAACCTGAACAAAATCTAGCTCAACAGGAGTCTGTCTGCCGAAAATAGACACAGACACCTTAAGCTTCCCTTTATCATAATTAACATCTTCAACAACACCGTTGAAATTGGCGAACGGTCCATCGATGACCCTTATCTCGTCTCCTCTGACAAAATGAAACTTGGGCCTTGGCTGTTCCTTGCGCGTCTGGACTGTTGTCAAAATCTTTTCAGCTTCTTTTCCTGTCAGGGGGGCGGGGCGGTTTTTGCCGCCTATGAATCCTGTGACTTTGGGGATAGACTGCACAAGATGCCAGGACTCATCATTCAAAATCATTTTGATCAAAACATAGCCCGGGAAAAACTTCCTGGTAGATGTTTTTTTCTGCCCCTTGATAAGTTCGACGACTTTTTCTGTAGGAACAACAATTTCTTCAATGCATCCTTTATCCTGGCCCGTTCTCATCATTTCTCTGATGGTACGTTCAACGCGCTGTTCGTAGCCTGAATAGGTATGCAGTATATACCATCTGGATCTGGGTGCTGTTTCTTCCATAATTCCTTCTAAGGCAAAATCACCCTGACCAGTCTGGATAAACCAAAATCTATCACACCCAGATATACGGAAATCACTATTACCAGAATAACTACTGCCAGTCCGGTTGTAAGCGTCTCCTTCCGGGTGGGCCACGTAACTTTCTTCAGTTCTCCCTTGACTTCCTCAAGGTATTCCTTACTGACCTGGATTTTGCTTTGAAACTGTCCTTTAGGTTCGGAGGCTTCTTTTTTTTTCTTTTTTGACATTTAGTCCTGCTCATTAAATATGGCAGGCCAGGAGGGACTCGAACCCCCAGCCCTCGGATTTGGAGTCCGATGC
>JBKHCI010000174.1:0-2830 GCA_046541915.1 Desulfonatronovibrio sp.
GGAAAGATCGTTTTCGTCCCTGGAGGACAGGATGCTCACCAGGCTTTCCCAGAAATGCCGATCATTTTTCAGCAGGTCAAAGATCTCTTCATGTATCTGTCTGGCCTGTTCAAGATCACCCTCCCGGATCAGAATGGCCGCCAGGAGAAGTCTGGCCTCAAAGTGCTGCGCATGTTTGTCAAGCCCGTCCTGAAGGACTTTTCTGGCCTTTTGCAGTTCATTTTGCTGGAAATAAAGACTGGCTAAGGGGAAAAAAAGTCTGGATCCTGGTTCAAGCTCCAGCACCTGCTCATAAAATTTTATTTTTTCATCACTCATTCACTGCTCCAGCGTGATAAGGGGTTATCAAAATCAGGCTTTTGTCCTTAAAACTTTTTTAAAAACTTGTTGCACCGTCTTACACGCGACTGCCGGATCAGGGCTTCTGATCTTCAGAAAAAAAGTAGATCACCTCGTTGTCCTGAACATAGCGCATTTCTTTGCGGATAGCTTGCTTAAGGTATTTTTCGTTATTTCGAAGGGCCCTGATTGTCTGACTCAGCTGTTTGTTTTCCTGGATCAGCTCCTGATTCTGCTTTTTAATTTCTTCGTAGGAGCTTTTTATTTCCATAAGATGAAACACTCCGCTCTGAGTCCAGAAAAGTTTGTAAATCATAAGCGCGTTAATAATAAGCAGGAAGACAATGAACAGCCTGAGCATTTTCACACCATGAAACCGGGTTTGCAGGCCGGCTTCATTGAAGCCGGCCTGGTTTGCTGGACTTGAGATAGACCAGGGGAATATCCAATTCTTTCAAAAAAAGAGTAGTAGCACGTTCAATGCGGATCACTTCCTCAGGAGAGAGTTCCAGGTTGGATACCTTGGAGATAACGTCTTTCAGGTGTTTGAATTCGCTTATCAGCTCGGAATGCATAGTCAGCCGGCTTAGAACGGGTTCAAGTTCCACAATGGTCAACAGGCAATTCTTGAGCCTTGCCTGCAAAACATTGCTTTCAATTGGCATCGATTACCTCCCGGGCCTGATTCCAGGGTTGATAATATTCATCATACCCGTCAAGAACCTGTTTGATTAATTTTTTCATTTCAGGGGTATCATTTACATTCAGATAGTAATTTGCCCCCATTATAAAAGCCATCTGCTGATGCAGACTGGGGGCTTTCTGGCCCATAACGATTAGGTTTGTTTCTCTTCTTGTGTGGCCTGGCCAGCTGTTAATCTCCTGAAAAAGTTTTCTGAATTCTGAGCCGGCCTCAATAACAATGACCTGGTACTGGTTGAGCCGCAGTTTCTGTACGGCAATTTCAATGTCCTGAGTTTCAGTGGCCAGAAAGCCATTGTCTTTGAAGATGGCTCCCATGGTTTGAGCCAGACCCTGATTGGAAAGGCACAAAAAACAGACCTTTGAACCTGGAGGAAAAAAATCCGGCTCTACACGTTTTTTCATGGCGTTACTATTGTTGTTCTGATCCATTTTGCTCACCTGTTTATTTACGTACCATTAATGCTTATTATTTTGAAAAGTCACGTCCATATTGATCGTCCAGCTCAAGTCCTTCAATATCTGTTACCTTTTCTCCGCGCTGAGATTTTATCCGGTCGATCATCTGTTTGAGATTGGATCTGTCTGAGGCATTGAGCATGGCCATGTCTTCAGTGATCTTTTCTGCCTGATAAATGTTTATCAGGTATTGGTCAAACGTGGTCATGCCGTAGGCCTCGCCCTGGGCGATTACATTGTAAAATGTTTTTTCTTCTGTTTCTCCGTTGAGGATCAGGTCCTTGACCCTGAGATTGTTGCGTAAAATCTCAAAGGCAGCGATTCTTCCTCCGCCAATCTTTGGCATCAGTCTCTGGGAGACAACAAATTTCAGACTTTCAGCCAGTCTGGCTCTGATCAGCCTTTCTTCGCTGAGTTCAAACATGCCGATAATCCGGTTAATGGTCTGTCCGGCGTCGCTGGTATGCAGGGTTCCCAGGACCAGATGCCCTGTTTCCGCGGCTTCCAGGGCAATGGTGATGGTTTCCCGGTCCCGGATTTCTCCAACCAGAATGACTTTGGGAGCCTGTCTGAGGGCGGCTCTAAGCCCTGAGGCAAATGTGTTGAAATCAATGCCCATTTCTCTCTGGTTGATTACTGCTTTTTTATGCTTGTGCTGAAATTCTATGGGGTCTTCCAGGGTGATGATATGCTTGTATTCCTGCTGATTTATTCCATCAATAAGCGCGGCCAGAGAGGTTGATTTGCCTGTACCTGTCCCGCCAGTTACCAGAATCAGGCCGTATTTTTCCGCTGCCATGGCGTTAAATATCTCGGGCAGCTTAAGCTGGGCCATGGTAGGCACCTCCATGGAAAGCTTACGCATGACAATAGCCAGGGAACCTTTTTGTCCGAATATGTTAACCCTGAACCTGGCCTGTCCGGGAAGCTGGTAAGAGAGATCGCAGGAACCAGCCCTCAACTGATCTTTGTATAAACGGAGGTTGCGTCCCATCATGGCCATGGCCATGGCTTCCACCTGAAAAGGAACCAGAGGCCCCATTTCAGGACGGATGGAAACATCAGTAAGTCGGCCATGGACTTCAGCCTGGATGGTTTTACCCACGGTCAGAATTATATCTGAAAGGTCAGGCTGAGCTGAAACTATTTGCCTAATTATGTCGTCAAACTGGGAACGAAGCATGATGTTCTCCTATGGTAACCTTAAAATCTCTATTTTTTTCAGAACATTTTCTGCTTATTGTTGTTTTGCGGAAAATCAGGCCTCAGTGAAATCCTGGGGAGGATGCGCCAGAAAGTCCTTGAACTTGGACTTGTTTACAGCCTTGTT
>JBKHCI010000175.1:0-2807 GCA_046541915.1 Desulfonatronovibrio sp.
ACGGGCTCATGCTGGGAGTTTGCAGCAACAGAAAACCAAACAGGATGCAGGCTTTACCCAAAAGTAAAAAATTGTGGTGAACAGTTACAAATTATCACTGGTATCAATAGTAAGCTCTATACAAAGATAGTCAACAAGCCGGCGTGTCAAAAAATATTTGCTCCAATATTATACAGAGATTTTCTCAAATATCCGTGTATCTATTCACTATATATGATCAGCCACAAAATTTAAGGCCGGCCTTGGGTTCATGTTTCGCCATTGACGCAATGTCTGACCGTCGCAGGTTCCGTTCAGGCAAACCATGCCAAAAAACTCCTGACTTTTTCCAAAACTTTTTAAACTATCAAATCCTGCATAATAGGGCCAGTTAATGGTTTGCCTTACGGAAGCGCGACAGGGAGTTCGTATCAACAGAAACATGAACCCAAGGTCGGCCGGCGACTACGGTGAATAGTTACATATCAGCTATCTTATTTCAAAAACAGAGTAATCTTTGTCATACGCCATGGTTTCACAGCTGACATCTCTCACTTCACTCATGGCAGATCCCTGAATCAGCCTTTTTTTAAATTCCGCGAGAACATCATCCCCGGCCTGAGCCAGGACTTCCACTCTGCCGTCGCTGATATTTCTGACCCAGCCTTTTACACCCAGACTGTCTGCCTGTTCCTTGGTCCAGGCCCTGAAATACACTCCCTGTACTTTTCCGCTTATGGTGCAATGTATTGAATTCATAGACTCCTCCCTGTTTATAGATAACCATATTCCTGAAAGCTGAAGTGTTTTTCTTCAGCAACAATTATGTGATCAAGAACCCGTATTCCCATTTCAGAGGCTATCCGTTTGATCCTGGTGGTCAGTTCCCGGTCCTGCAGAGAAGGGTCAGGATCGCCTCCGGGATGATTGTGGACAAGAATAATACCGCTGGCCCTCATTTCCAGAGCCCTGGAAATTATCTCCCTGGGGAAAACCGGGGCCTGATCAACTGTTCCCTTGCTCATCTTTTCAAAGCTGATGAGCCTGTTTTTATTGTCCACCAGAATTGTCCAGAACTCCTCGATATCCATAAATATCAAACGGGACCTGGCCAGGGTGATCACTTTTTCCGGTGAATCCAGGATACTTTTGGGAACAAGCTCGGCAAGTTCCGCTCTGGACCAGAATTCACGCCATACCAATAAGAAAGTAATAATTCCGGGTCCTATTCCGTCAATAGCCTTAAGGTCTTTTGGTTTGGCTGCCAGAATTTCCTTGAAGTTTTTGAAACGGTCCAGAAGGGCCTTGGCCAGGGGCTTGGTATCCTTTCTGGGCAAAGCATACCCCAGGATGAGTTCCAGAAGTTCATAGTCCTGCAGCTGGGAAGGATCATTTTCGATTCTCTTTTTGAGTCTTTTTCTGTGGCCAATATAATGGGGCTGTTTATTTTCCATGACAGTCGGCGCCTATCCTGAAAACAGCTTAAAGAGTTTCAAAGTGAGTCTGTCCATGGCCTGCCCCGGGGTTACCTGTCCTGATTTAACTCCGGCTTCAGCCTCAAGTGCCGCGTTCCACAACAAGGATATCCCGGCCTGCCCCAGTTTCGAGGCCATTGCCTTTTTCTGCTGCCGGATCCTTGGATTAAGCTGAACCCCGCTTTCCCCACTGGTGGATAACCGCCAGAGTATCCTGGCCTCCCTGATAAGCAGTCCCAGAAAAGGAAAAAGCATTTCCTGGCCTTTAAGCTTCTCCTGAAAAATCTTTTTCCAGGCTGCTGATTTATCTTTACCTGACTGCACACCCTGCAGAAAAGAAAATATATCAATATCCGGCCGGGATGAAACAGGCTTTAGATGCTCTTTTGTGATGGTGGTTTCCGGACAGGCCAGAAGCGTGATTTTTTCCAGCTCCATGTCAACGCCGTGACTGTCCAGAGGAAGTATGGCGCTTAAATGTTCAACGACTCCCGGGCCGGTTTTCAGACCAAGTTTCTGACACTTCCGGGATATGTATCTGCTGATGTTTTGCCTGGTAAGTCCTGGAAATTCCCATATCCATCCTTTGGAGCGGGCAAACTTGAAATATTTTTTTTTGGATAGATGGGCTGATATTTTTGGTTTTCCATATTTCCACTCTGACTCGAAACAGAAAAAAGGCCAGATGCCCGGCCTGAACCCGCTCAATGTGGGGGAAATATCCGTCCAGAAGGAATTGCCGGGACTCTCGCACCTGCGAAGGATTACCGCCCTGGAAGGACCAGCCATGACGGGCTGATTCAAGGCATTCCAGAGCCTGTCTTCCTGGTCCTGTTCGTCAAGCCAGATGGTCTGCCAGGACCACTCGCCCTGCCCAGCTGATTCCAGAACGCGGCCAATCTGCATTTTCAGCAGATTGGAATCAGGACAGAAGCAGAAATAAAAACCTGGCCTGGACATGATCAAAACTCCGGATAAGCATGCTGACGCTCACTGTCAGTTTAACAGACTGTTAAAACTTAAAACTTTCGTAACTATTCAGCAAGATCGGAGCCAACCTGTGGCTAGGGTTTCTAAAAGAATTTATCAGCCACCCCCGTGCACCTATCTATCCTATCCCGGATAAGTACTATGCGCAGATCTGATCATAGTCACTCCCAAGATAGGTGCAGGGCAGGCTGCTGCGCTCGACGTAAAGGCAGACGGGAAAGACAGACTGAATATTTTTCTCCTGGCGACTTGCCAGGAGAAAAGGATGCCATCGCCTTGCGGCGAGGCAGAGTGTTGCACCGCAAGTGCTGACAGCTTTTGCGCGGGCAGGTCGCCCGCGCAAAAATATCCTGTGTCTGTCTT
>JBKHCI010000176.1:0-2803 GCA_046541915.1 Desulfonatronovibrio sp.
GACTGTGTAATGATAATCAGTCAGTCCGTCGATAATCCGCTTGAAGCGCTCCTCGCTCTTGAGCAGTTCATCAGAATTTTCTGCATTCAACGCGTAAAGCCCCTTGTCGTTCTCCTTGCAACTGGCCATTTCACATCTCCCCGCCCTGATACCTGATATCAGGAACACTGGGTCATTTGTTATCCTTTTCTCCTGAATAGGTAAATGCTTTGGCAATCATCTTGTAATAACTTCCTTTATCTATGCCGATCACCTGACCGCATGGACAACAGGCCCTGCCTTCTTTGTTCTCATACTCAAATTTTCTGGTTATTCTGGATTTATGACAGCGAAGAACCTCTCCTGGACCGACCTTTCTATACTTCCAAAGCTTTCGTTTACATCCAGAACACTTGATTGTAAGCATGGAGGATATTTATATACAAATTACAGGAAACAGCAAGCTATGCGCGTGAATCCCCAAAGAATACAAAAAATCAAACCAGGAACAGTCTCTGATGGTCCTGTTTTGTACTGGATGAGCAGGGATCAGAGAATTAATGACAACTGGGCCCTTATTCACGCCCAGGATCTGGCCCTGGAGCAGGGTCAGCCCCTTTGCGCGGTGTTCTGCCTTGCCCCGCACTTTCCAGGCGCGGGACTCAGGCAGTACGACTTCATGCTCCAAGGCCTTGTGGAGTGTAAACGCGCTGCTGATTCAATAAATCTGCCTTTTGAACTTATTAAGGGTGAACCGGAATCAGCCCTGCCTGAGTATTTGACAAAGATTAAAGCATCCTGCCTGGTCATGGATTTTGACCCCTTGAAAATAAAGACCAAATGGAGGCAGGCTATCCTGAAAAAGATAAGTATCCCTTGTTTTATGGTGGATGCCCATAATATTGTTCCGTGCTGGGAGACTTCAGACAAACAGGAATACGCGGCCAGAACCATACGCCCCAAAATCCACAGAAAACTGGGAGAATTTCTGGAGCCGTTTCCAGGGCTGAAAACCATGCCCGGTCCTGTAAAAACCGGTTTTTTTGATACAAAACAGATCATTAACAGCCTGAACCTGGATCAAAGCCCTTTTCCGGTTGACTGGGCCCGGCCAGGCCCTGATCAGGCTTTAAATGTTCTGGACAACTTTATCGCGCGCAAACTCCCTGTATATGATGAGCACAGAAACGATCCCAACCAGGACGCCCTGTCCAACCTGTCTCCCTACCTGCACTTCGGGCAGATATCTTCTCAGACCATTGCCCTGAGAATCAAATCCACTCCAAAAACCTCCATAGAATCCCGGGATTCTTTCCTGGAAGAACTCATTGTTAGAAAAGAGCTTTCAGACAACTTCTGTTACTACAATGATAACTACGACAATTTCAACGGAATCCCGGACTGGGGGAAAAAGACCCTGAACAGACACCTTGCCGACCAGAGACCTTATCAGTATTCACTGAAACAATTTGAAGGGGCAGAGACCCATGATCTTTTATGGAACGCGGCTCAAAAAGAGATGATAGTCAGAGGCAAAATGCATGGCTATCTGCGCATGTACTGGGCCAAAAAAATCCTTGAATGGACAGAAGACCCAGTCCAGGCTGTTGAGCGGGCCGTATATCTCAACGACAAATATGAGCTTGATGGCCGCGATCCCAATGGTTATGCTGGAATTTTATGGTCCATGGGAGGACTGCACGACCGGCCGTGGAAGGAAAGACAAATTTTTGGCATGGTCAGGTATATGAGCTATAATGGCTGCAAAAGAAAATTCGATGTTGACGCGTATATAAGATCCACAGCATCCCTGAGGAGGTAACCGTGAACTATTTCATACTCGGAGGCACAGGCTTTATTGGCGGATTCCTGATTAACTTCCTTCTTGAGCAGGGAGAAAATATCACTGCCCTGGTCAGGGATAAGTCCAAAATAAAAACCACATCGCCAAACCTTGAGCTCATCAAGGGAGACCCCTTAACCAGGGGAGACTGGCAGCTGGAAATGGTCAAATCAGACGTTATCATCAACCTGGTGGGATCGCCCATCATGACCAACTGGACCGACAAGGCCAAAAAAATCATCCTTGCCAGCCGGGTGGATTCCACTGGAAATATTGTAGAGGCCCTCAAGGAGGTCAGCCCCAGAACATTTATCTGCGCCAATGCCGTGGGTTATTTCGGTCCCAGGGGGGATGAACTGATCCATGACCATGAATCACCGGGCTCTGATTTTCTGGCACAGGTGGCTGTAAAATGGCAGGAGGCCGCCCTCAAGGCCGGCCAGTCAGATCACCGGGTGGTGATCTCCAGATTCCCGGCTGTACTGGGACCGGGCGGCGGCGCCCTGGCTCAGCTTATACCGGTTTTCAAGCTGGGCCTTGGGGGAAAGCTTGGAAGCGGTAAACAGTGGTTTCCCTGGGTTCATATACTTGATCTGGCCAGGGCCCTGCATTTTCTTAGTCAGAAAAAAGAAATTAATGGACCTGTCAATGTTTGCGCGCCCAAGCCTGTCACCAACCAGGAATTTACCAGAGCCATGGGCCGGGCCCTGAACAGGCCGACTTTGATGAAGGTCCCGGGCTTCGCCCTGAAGCTTCGCTACGGCCAGGTGGCTGACATGCTCCTGTCCGGACAGAGGTGCATACCCAAAGTCCTGCGCGACGCAGGCTTTGAATTTAAATTTATAGAGATTGACCAGGCCCTGGAAGATATTGTGGCTGATGATTAGCAAGCACCAGCAAATCTTGTCTAATTATTTTTTTACCGGCAGCTTCAGATATTTGGCTTTACGTAGAGCTCGCCACCAAAAGCGTCATTAACCA
>JBKHCI010000177.1:0-2760 GCA_046541915.1 Desulfonatronovibrio sp.
GCTGTTAGCTACTTCTCTCCAAATGCTTCCCTGAGTTCCCTTTCCCTGATTTCAGCAAAGGCTTTCTGTCTGCTTTTAATGTATTGTTTGGATTTGTCCGTGTTTTTGTGCGTATCCAGAATAATCTGATCCATCTTTTTTTCAACGTCGGCAAGCTTACTTAGAAAATCTTCATATTCCTGTCTTCCAGCGTAGGCTTTGTTCAGAAGAAGATAGTAATATTTTTCCTGAACCAGAAGTAATCTGTAGTAATGAGCTTTGAGCAGGTTCATCCACTGCTCAATATACTGATGAAGATCAGCTGAATGAAGCTGCTGCAGGCGCATGGAATAATCGCGTACCTGGGCAAGCATCTCGGAATCGCTTCCTCCGGCAGTGCCTGTTTTTATGTCCTGATAGGCCATGGCAAGAGCAATTTGCTTGAGATAAAGGTGGGATTTCTGGAAAGATCGAATGTCTTTTTTTCTGGAGTAGTATTCCAGAAGAAATCTGAAAGGAATCAGCACGTGCCACCATGGTTTGGGCGTGTAAGCATGGATGAAATAAACCGCCCTTTTCACGAACAGTTTTTCCTGTTCCATTATTTCATTATATCTTTTGTCAAGGGCCTTGTTCATCAGGGTAGAGGTGCCTTGTGCGGTTGCTGGTGACCTAAGAGACTAATTTTCAGGATAGTCCAGTCCCCGCTTTTCCCGGATATATCTTTCAGCCTCAAAATATTCTTCCACATCATCATAATACCAGGCGCCTACATCAATTCCGCTTTCGCGAAGCGTGATCATTCTATCTCCCAGATAAGGGATTCGCTCCAGGTTGGGAGCCAGATATATTGCCAGGATGATTAAAAATGCAGCCAGAAGCAGCCTCAGCCAGCGTGATGTTAAGGAAGCCGGGGACGGCGGACCATCCCCGGCAGGTTTTGATTTGAACAAGTCAGTCATTCTCCGCTGTTCAGTTTATGAGCCCATCATGAGCTTTTCGGTTATGTCCCTGAAGATGACCATGAACATGAGCCAGGCCACAAAAAGGGTCAAAAGCAGGTTGAATCCCTGTCCAAATACATACAGGATCAGAGGCTTGCCGCCGCGCAGGGGTTCCTTGAGTTCCTGATAGCTGATGCTCAGCCCGATGCTCACAAAAGCCAGACCAAAGAACCATCCCCTGTATCTGTTGGCCAGAGACAGGATACCTTCGTTGACCATGGCATTGCCCCAGTCAGGGCTTATCCCGGCCTGCATGATGGAGAAGATGATGGACGCGCCGATGAAGCCAAGAATGAATTTGGGGAATCTGTACCAGACTTCGTACAGGGCGCCGCCAAAAGAGAGCTTCATGGGTGTTTCCCCGGGTTTGCATGCTCTTTCCGGTTCCACCTTGAGGCACCAGTAGGCTGCAACGCCAAAGGCGATGACTCCGATCATGATGTTCTGGATCATCTTAATGGTGGCAGCCACAACCATGGCTTCATAGCCGATAAGTTCACCAGCCGCAACAACTGATCCGGTATTGTCCACGGTGCCGCCAAGCCACGCGCCCGCCCAGACCGGGTGCATGCCTGTGATTTTGGCAATGGCCGGTAAAAGAAAGATCATGATGGCCACAAAAATCATGGACATGCCTATGGACAGGGTCAGTTCCTCTTTCTTGGCCCGGCAGGCCGAGGCTGTGGCTATAGCTGCTGACACGCCCGAGACACACATGTCAGATGAAACAGTGATGTTCAATTCCTTGGAAGGCATTTTGATCACATTCTGTCCAAACCAGTAGGTTGTAATGAGTACAATGGGCGTGACCACCCAGGTGACAAAAAGCCCGGGAATACCGATCAATGCGATCTGACCGAAAAGAATGGCAGCACCCAGCAGCACCAGGCCAGTCTTAATAAAGAATTCGGTTTGTCCGGCTGTTTTGATTGACCTGGTCACTCCGGTGGTGTTGGCGATAATCAGGCCAAGGAATATGGCAAACAGGACATAAGAGATGCCTATTGACTTGAAGTTGGCCTGGTTGCCCAGCATGTAGGCCAGTATAGTCAGGACATAAATAACCGGAAATCCAATGAAGTACTCTTTAAGATTGAATCCGATGAAATTACCGCCGATGGCGAAGAGAAGCATGATGACAATCCCCAGGATGATCAGGGAGGGAATCAGGTTGTAAGCCTCGACATTGGCGGCAGATTCAGCCTTGGAAAAAGCCGACGAAGCCTGTCTCCATTCTGTAATGGCGCTTCTGGCCTCTTCGTTGAGATCATCGTCCTGAAACTGGGCTGAGCGGGCCGCGTTCTCGGCTTCTTCCGCCTGTTCCCTGGTCTGTTCCAGCTCCTGCTGGGCGGTTTCCAGGTCTCCGGCTGCCTCTGCTCTTTTGGCCGCTGCAGCTTCTTCACTCAGATAAAGGGAGTGGACAGGATTTGTGCTCCAGCGTTTAGGCCTTTCAGTAATATCCCTGATCCATTTGGTCAGGCCGTGGTTTCTGGCCCTGATGCTTTCAAGTTCTTTTTCAGCTTCAATATAAGCTATGGTCTTGAAGCCGGCCTGTTCCAACTCCTGATCCATGACAGTCCTGTACTGGGGCAGCTCTTCCACTGGCGGCTTCCACACGAAACAGCTGATGGTAAAGATCACAAACAGCAGCCCGGCAAGCCAGATTGCCCACCAGTCTTCTGTTTTACCCATTTGGGAGACCATGCTTTCCTTGGTCTCTTTAAAAACATTTTCCTGCTGCTGGTTTTCAGCCATGATTAGGATCCTCCTTTGGGTT
>JBKHCI010000178.1:0-2737 GCA_046541915.1 Desulfonatronovibrio sp.
TTCTCTTAATCAGTCTCTTAATCGTGTTAATCCTGTCAAAAAATTCTTTTCTTTGTTTGGGTTGCGGGCGTAGGTCGCCTTAGCTTAAAAAATAGACGAACCATGAATAAGAAATCAGAATAATACGTTGAAATTTTTTGTAAAGACTTTGTGTCTTGAAAGTTCAAGGTGCAGCAGGTCCTGCTGGAAATATTAAGTATAACTCTTAAAGGTTTTGCCGTGCAAAATAACATAGAACGTCCCTGGATTGAAAATTATGATCAGGAAGTAAATCCTGTTCTTCATTACGAAGATATACCTGTCTACGAATATCTGGACCGCGTGGCCCGGAAACATCCGCACAGAAAGGCCATAGTTTTCAACAACTGGAAAATAACCTATAAAAAACTTAAAGAACTAAGTGAAACCGTGGCTGCCAATTTGAGGGCCTACGGGCTGAATCCCGGAGACAGGGTGGCGATTATGCTGCCCAATCTGCCCCAAACCATAATAGCTTACTGGGGTGTTCTCAAGGCCGGGGGCACAGTGGTCATGACCAATCCATTATACATGGAAAAGGAGATGATACATCATTTCACTGATTCCCAGGCCAAGTTTCTGATTACCCTGGACATGCTCTGGCCCAAAATAGCCGGGCTTATGCCGCATTTTCCTCTGAGCAGGGTGTTTATAACCCGTATTCCAGACTGTCTTCGATTTCCTCTGACCGTGCTGTACACCCTGAAAACGCGCAGGGAAAATAAAAATCCTCAAATACCCTATGATGATCATAAGATTGTTGCCTGGAGCAGGCTGGTTAAAAAGGGAGCAGATTTTATCAGGCATACTCCAAACCCCAGACAGGACCTGGCGGCTCTGCAGTATACCGGAGGCACAACCGGTGTATCCAAAGGAGTGATGCTCACCCATTACAACCTTTCGGCAAACATCAAACAGGCCATGGCCGTACTGCATGAAGTAGGGCATGAAAATACCGTCCTGGGTCTTTTGCCGTATTTCCATATTTACGGGCTGACTGTGTGTGTTAATTTTGCCACGGCCATCGGAGGAACCCTGGCTCCTTATCCCAGATTTGTGCCCAGAGAGGTTTTAAAGGCGATTCAAAAGGTCAAGCCTACGATATTTCCCTGCGCTCCCGCAGTGTTCATGGCTCTTTTGCAGCAAAAAGACATTGATAAGTTTGATCTGTCCTCCATTAACTATTGTGTTTCCGGCTCAGCCCCGATTCCTGTTGAGATCATAGAAAAATTCAAAAAAATGACCGGAGCTGAGATTGTTGAAGGGTACGGACTCACCGAGGCTTCTCCCATTACTCACCTGAACCCTCTGAGAGGCAAGCGCAAATACGGTTCCATCGGCATGCCTTTCCCTGATACCGACGCGGCCATAGTTGACATGGAACTGGGAACGGTGAGGCTGCCTACGGGCAAGATCGGAGAGATGGTGATCAAAGGCCCCCAGGTAATGAAAGGCTACTGGAACAGACCGGATGAGACTGCCGGGGCCCTCAGAAACAACTGGCTTTATACCGGGGATATTGCGTATATGGACGAAGAAGGTTATTTTTATATTGTTGACCGCAAAAAGGACTTGATTATTACCGGTGGATACAATGTTTATCCCAGGGAAATAGACGAGGTTCTGCACGAACACCCCAAGGTCAAGGAAGCAGTGAGTGTGGGAATACCCAATGAAACCAGGGGAGAAATCATCAAGGCCTATGTGGTTCCAAAACAGGGGCAGGAGTTGACCAAAGCCGAGCTTATTTCCTTCTGCCGGGAAAAGCTCGCTGGTTTCAAGGTTCCCAAAAAAGTGGAGTTCAGAGACGAACTCCCCAAGACTATTGTGGGCAAGGTCCTTCGCAGGGCTCTTCAGGAAGAAGAGGTCAAGAAGCTCAAATAGTTTTCATCCGGAAAGAAAGAATTTCCAGGTGGAAACCAGATAACGCGCTAAACAGCTTAAAAGCAGGGTATAAAAAATGTACTGCCGGAAATGCAGATATGTATCTTTTGACCATCTGGCTGCCTGTCCCAAATGCGGCCAGGACTGGGTGGAAGAAAAAAGGAAACTGGGCATTGAGTGGCTGATGAGCCCCGGTGAAAAGGCATGGCTTGATCCAGGTTTGAAAAAGTCGGCTGATGAACACAGGGATGAAGAACCTGCGCAGCACTCAGGGGATGAGTTTGCTTTTCCAGGGGATGAAGAGAGGGCGGAGAAAGAATCCGAATACCTTATAAGTCTGGAAAAGGAAGCAGGGTCCAGGGCTTTTTCCCGCGCAAGGTCCGGTCTGGAGCAGGGCGCTGATTCCGGCCTGAAACAAGCTGACGCAGACCTGGAGACAGATATGGATTTCAGCCTGGATTTTTCCCGGGAAACAGAGGAAAAAGGGGATGATAAGTCTGTTGGGACTGCGGCTGAATCTGAAGCCGAAGCTGAACCTGCACCGGATGCAGCCTCTGACATGGAACCTGACATTGACATTGGAGTGGAGCCTGACCTTGATTTTTCTGATGAGGCGCCTGAGAAAAAACAGGCTGTTGACCTTGATCAGGAATACGAGATTGATTACCCGGACCTGGAATTCATAGAATCAGACAAAAAGGATAAATAAATTTCTTGACTAACAAAGGACAAAAATATAATTTTCTTTCTCTTCACACGCGCCCGTAGCTCAGTTGGATAGAGTGCCTGACTACGAATCAGTAGGTCGCACGTTCGAATCGTGCCGGGCGCACCA
>JBKHCI010000046.1:0-12564 GCA_046541915.1 Desulfonatronovibrio sp.
ATTAACCCCTTCATAAAACCGGATATTTTACCAGACGCCTGAGCAGGCCAACCTGACCGGCCAGGCAAAGTTAAAATTTTCGCGATAAAAGAGCAGTATGAACCTAAACGATATTATCAGGCAGAATAAAAACCAGATCATCAATCTCTGGATCAAGAAATTTACCAGTACTTACCCTGAAGAATCAGCCAGATTTTTCAGGGAAGGTCCAGGCCAGTTTGCAAACCCGGTGGGCTATTCTTTCAGGATCAACCTGGAAAAGATTTTTGATGAACTGTTAATGGAATGTGATCTTCCCAGAATGCAGGCTTATGTGGACGCAGTGGTCCGTATCAGAGCGGTCCAGGGGTTTGCTCCTTCGGACGCGGTCTGTTTTGTGCCCATGCTCAAGCAGTCGGTCTGGCAGGTATGCGGCAAGGACATTGCCGGTAATAATCTTTACCCGGCATGGCTGGATTTTCTGGACACCCTGGAGTGGCTCCAGAACCTTTCCTTTGATGTATACATGAGATGCAGGGAACAGCTCTGGAAGCAAAAGGCCGAATTTACCAATTCCAGAACTCATAAGCTTTTGGAAAAAGCCAATCTTTTGGCAAAAGCCGTTGAATAATTTTTTAGGATAATGTTCAATCTTTAAGTGAGGTAGCAGCACATGAAAGCGATTTATTCAATGTTTCTGGTATTTGCCCTGACCCTCCTGGCCATGCTGGGCGCCGGAGTCCTGGGTATGGAATACCTTTTCGGAGTGATTATTCCATATCTGGCGATTCTGATTTTTGTTGTCGGTTTTGTGCTCAGGGTAGCAGGGTGGGGCAAGTCCCCGGTTCCGTTCAACATCACCACCACCTGCGGACAGGGAAAATCCCTTCCCTGGATCAAAGAGAACAGGATTGAGAATCCATCCACCACCAAAGGAGTTCTGGGAAGGATGTTTTTTGAGGTGTTTCTCTTTCGGTCTCTTTTCCGCAATACCAAGGTGGAACTGCATGAAGGCCCTAAAGTAGCCTATTCTTCCAGTAAATGGCTGTGGCTTTTCGCCATTCTTTTTCACTACACATTTCTGGTGATTGTTATCCGCCACATGCGTTTTTTTACGGAGCCTGTTCCCTACCCGTTTGAAGCCCTGGACAAACTGGACAGCATGCTGCAGATCGGAGCCCCGGCTTTGTATCTCTCCAGTGTGGTTATTCTTCTGGCTCTGGCCTATCTCCTTCTCAGGAGGCTTTTTGTGCCGGCCATCCGCTACATATCTCAGCCTGCTGATTATTTCCCACTTTTCCTTATCCTGGGAATTATCATCTCAGGCATGATGATGCGTTATTTCGTGAAAACCGATCTTATGGCGGTCAAGGAGCTGACCATGGGCCTGGTTACCCTGAGACCTGTAACTCCTGAGGGGATTGGTGCTGTTTTCTTTATCCACCTTTTCCTGGTTTCGACTTTGCTCATATATTTTCCTCTGAGCAAGCTCATGCATATGGGAGGAGTATTCCTGAGTCCCACAAGAAATATGACCGGCAACAGCAGAGAGGTCAGACATGTGAACCCCTGGAACTATCCGGTTAAAGTACATACCTATGAAGCCTACGAGGATGAATTCAGGGAAAAAATGGTAGAGGCTGGCCTGCCAGTGGTAAAGCCCTTGGAAGAGACTTCAGAAAACGCTGAAAATAAGGAGTAAATAAGAATGGCGATACAAAAACCGGATGCACTGTTCAAGGGCATCAGTCACAAGCCGCCCCAGAAGGACTGGATGGATGTGCCCGCGGAGATTAAACCGGGCAGATATTGTTATGCGGCCGGGCCTGAATCGTTACAGTACGTAGGCATGCCCAATCCCAGAAAATGGAATCCTCTGGATGAAGACTGGAAACTGCCTGAAAACTGGCAGGAAATAGTAATTAAAGGCATGAAGGAAAGGCTGGACAAATTCAGATCCTTTAAAATTTTCATGGATGTCTGTGTAAGATGCGGAGCCTGTGCGGATAAATGTCATTTCTTCATCGGCTCCGGAGACCCCAAGAATATGCCGGTGCTAAGAGGCGAGCTCTTAAGATCCATATACCGCGGAGAAATTACCAAGGCCGGCAAAATCCTGGGCCGTCTGGCCGGCGGGCGCAAACTCACTGAAGAAGTGATCAAGGAAATCTGGTACTATTACTATCAGTGTACTGAATGCAGAAGGTGTTCGGTTTACTGCCCTTACGGAATAGATCAGGCCGAGATTACTATTATCGGCAGAGAGCTCCTGAATCTGCTGGGCCTTAATATCGACTGGATAGCCCAGCCTGTGGCCAATTGTACCCGCACCGGCAATCATCTGGGCATTCAGCCCCACGCCTTCAAAGACATGATAGATTTCTTCTGCGATGACATCGAAGAAGTCTGCGGATTCAGACCCGAGCCCACATTCAATAAAGTCGGCGCGGATTATCTGTTTGTCACCCCGTCTGGAGACGTGTTTGCTGATCCGGGTACATATACCTGCATGGGATACCTGATTCTCTTCCATTATCTTAAGGAAGAATACGGCATGGATATCACCTGGAGCACCTATGCCTCTGAAGGCGGTAATTTCGGGCTGTTTACCTCCCATGAAATGATGAAACGCCTTAACGCCAAGATGTATCTGGAAGCCAAACGCCTGGGAGTTAAATGGATACTGGGCGGGGAATGCGGTCATATGTGGCGGGTCATTCATCAGTATATGGATACCATGAACGGTCCGGCTGATTTTCTGGAGACACCTGTGTCTCCTATAACCGGGACAAAGTTTGAAAGCGCGGCTTCCACCAAGATGGTGCATATTGTTGAGTTTACCGCTGATCTTATCAAAAACGGCAAGCTTAAGCTGGACAAGAGCCGCAACGACAATGTCCGGGCCACCTTTCATGATTCATGCAACCCTTCCAGGGGCATGGGGTTTCTGGAAGAACCCAGATATGTAATCAATAAGGTCTGTAATAACTTTTTTGAAATGCCCGAGGGAACCACCAGGGAACAGACATTCTGCTGCGGAGGCGGAGCCGGACTTAACGCGGGTGAAAACGAGGAAATCCGTATGATGGGCGGCCTGCCCAGGGCTAACGCGGTAAAGTATGTTCATGACCGGCATGATGTTAACACCCTCAGCTGTATATGCGCTATTGACAGGGCCACCCTGACCAACATGGTTGATTACTGGGTCCCTGGAGTGCAGGTATGCGGAGTGCATGAACTCGTAGGCAACGCTTTGATCTCGCCCGGAGAACACGAGCGCGAAACTGATTTGCGGGGTGAACCACTTCCAGGCAAGGAGGAAGAATAATGTACCATGCTAATAAAATTGTTCCAGGATTAATTATTTTTTTCCTGATCATAACCTTCCCGTTCTGGTTTAATATCGGCAGCGCATCATATACTACTCCTGAACTGGAACTGCCCGAAGACGAGGAGAATTGCGTGGAAAGCGCGGAATTTATGAGGGCGGAACATATGTCCATGCTTAATGAATGGCGTGATGAGTATGTCCGGGATGGTTACGGGGATTATAAAAGCACTCTTACCGGTGAGAAATACGCTATGAGTCTGACCAAAACCTGCATGGATTGTCATGATGATAAGGAGAAATTTTGTGACCGCTGTCACGACGCGGCCGCGGTTGATCCTTACTGCTGGGATTGTCATATAGAGCCAGAGGGGGTTGAATAAATGAAAAGCAGCAGAAGAAAATTTATGGCCATTGCCGGGGCGGCCGCCATCGGCTGGAGCGTTTGTCCTTCCCTGGCAGGTGCGGCTACACAGGCAGGACCCAAGCTTTTTTACAAGGACGATAAAAAACTCAAGGCCACACATTGGGCCATGGCCGTGGATACGCAGAAAATGACCAAGGATATCATGAACAAGTGCATTGACGCCTGTCACAGCCTGCATAATGTTCCCAGGATTGATTCCAAACAGGAGATTAAATGGATATGGATAGAGCCGTTTAAAAATCTGTTTTATGATCAGTCTCACCCCAATCTGACCAATATGGCAAAAAAACCAATGCTCACCCTTTGCAATCACTGTGATGATCCGCCATGCGTCAAGGTCTGCCCCACCAAGGCCACATTCAAAAGATCCGACGGCATTGTTCTCATGGATTTTCACAGATGCATCGGCTGCCGGTTCTGTATGGCCGGGTGTCCTTATGGTTCCAGAAGTTTTAATTTCAGTGATCCGCGAAAGTTTCTGGAAGAGACAGATCCCGCTTACCCCACAAGAACCAAGGGAGTAGTGGAAAAATGTGAGTTCTGCGCCCATCTGCTGGATAAAGGGGAAATGCCCGCCTGCGTCGAAGTTTCGGAAGGGGCTCTTCTTTTCGGCGATCTGGGGGATTCCTCATCAGATATCAGCAAGACCCTGAAGAAGAGATATTCTCTGGTCCGCAAACCCAAACTGGGCACTGGTCCTAACATTTATTATCTAATATAAGGGGTGTAAGATGCTTGAAAAAGCTTTAAAAGGAAATATTATTTACTGGGGATGGCTGGTTTTTCTGCTGGCTGTCATAGGAGTGGGCGCCGGTGCCTACATGATGCAGCTGGACCAGGGTTTGTCCGTAACCGGCATGAACCGTGATGTGTCCTGGGGATTTTATATTGCCCAGTTTACTTTTCTGGTCGGAGTGGCGGCATCAGCCGTGATGATGGTTATTCCGAAATATCTTCACAACTTCAAAGCCTTCGGCAGGATGCTGATTCTTGGTGAGTTCCTGGCCATTGCAGCGGTGAGCATGTGTCTGCTGTTTATCGTGGTTGACCTTGGTCAGCCCCAGAGACTGATGAATGTTCTTCTGCATCCCACTCCCAATTCAATCCTGTTCTGGGATATGATCGTTCTTAACGGATATCTGTTTCTTAATCTGCTTATCGGCTGGGTCACTCTCCAGGCCGAGCGCAAGCAGGTAGCGCCTCCGGGCTGGATCAAGCCGTTTATTTATCTGTCCATACCATGGGCGGTAAGTATTCATACTGTAACCGCGTTTCTTTACGCCGGGCTTCCAGGCCGTGATTTCTGGCTTACCGCGGTCATGGCCCCATCATTTCTGGCATCCGCTTTTGCCGCTGGCCCGGCCCTGCTGATACTTCTGGGCCTTGCCGTCAAGGTGTTCGCGAAATGGGATCCGGGCAAGGAATCCATTCAGGCCCTGGCAAAGATTGTAGTTTACGCCATGTCCGTGCACCTTTTTATCGTCATATGCAAGGTGTTTACCGCCGGGTACAGTGAGATTCCAGCCAAGCTAGCCCATTATAAGTACCTGTATCTGGGTCTGGAAGGACATACCACCATGGCGACCTTCAGCTGGGTGGCTATAGTGGCCGGAGTTGTCGCGGTTATTGTTATGCTTAATCCCAAAAACAGGCAGGCTGAAAACGTCCTGGCCTTTTCCTGTATCCTTGTGCTCATCAGCACGTGGATAGACAAGGGACTGGGGCTGATTTCCGCGGGCTTCATCCCCAACCCCATGAAGGAAATAACCCTGTACAACCCGACCCAGCCCGAGCTTCTGATAACTCTGGCTGTATGGGCTAGTGGCTTTCTGATTCTGACCATCCTGTATAAAGTCGCGGTGGGCGTGAAAAGAGAGATTGAAACCTGATATAACAGGTGCTTATCCATCCGCTTGAAATATATGGGTATGGGGCCGGGAAGTTCCCGGTCCCATACTTTTTGATAATTTTAAAAAATATGTCAAAATCCAGCTTGACAATAATTCCTAATTTTGACTAATTGCCGTTTATCTTTGGTTCGATGGGAAAATTGATTTTTTCCTAAACAAATTAATATTGGAGGTTTATTATGGGTTGGCAAGTAACAGTTGATACTGACAAGTGTACCGGTGACGGTGAATGTGTGGACGTATGTCCAGTTGAAGTCTTTGAACTCAAGGACGGCAAAGCTGATCCCGTTAATATGGAAGAATGTCTTGGCTGTGAATCCTGTGTTGAGGTTTGCGAAGCCGAGGCCATTACTGTTGTAGAAGTTTAGTTTCACGTCAGGGGGCTTTCACAGCCCCCTTTTTCATGTCCGCCTTTTCTGATTTTCCCTGCCATTATCTTTCAGGCATAACCCGCCTTTAAAGTTCATTTTCAAATCCACTGGTTCTTAAGGTTGTGAATCGAAAAAAAAAATATTAGAAGTTTGACCTGTATCAGGAATTTATTGGTTTATATTATATAAGGAGGAATAGATGGATTTGGGAATTGACTTGAATATATATTTTCAAAAATACGAAAAACTTGTTCAGGGCGTGGATCAGATATTTAACAAAATAAAGGATGAGTATCCAAGTCAGGTAAGGTGCGATGAGGGCTGTACTGATTGCTGCTTTGCTCTGTTTGATTTATCTCTTGTAGAAGCGCTTTATCTTAATCAGAAATTCAGTGAACTTGACTCTGATCTGAAAAACCCTATCTTCATTGAGGCTGACAAGGCAGACAGGAAAGTTCATAAAGTAAAAAAAGATCTGTACAAAGCGCACCAGGAAGGAGCCGGGGAACAGGAAATACTGGAAAAGGCCTCCCGTATTAAAATCCGCTGCCCGCTGCTTAGAGAAAGCAAATGCGCCTTGTATGAATACCGGCCGATTACCTGCAGGTTGTACGGCATCCCCATGGACGTGGGCAATGTGACTGCCACCTGCTCCAGGTCCGGATTTGAGCCCGGGGAAAAGTATCCCGGTGTTCACATGAACAGGATCCAGGAAAAGCTGGCAGCTCTGAGCCAGGAGATCGCCGCGGCCATCAATTCCAGGTATACCGAACTTCATGCCATGCTGGTCCCGGTGTCCATGTGCCTGCTCACTGATTATACCAGGGAGTACCTTGGCGCTAAGGACGAATCAGAGGTGCCCCGGGAAAAGGCAAATAAAGACGCACCCACAAAAGAATGGGTTCTTGGTCCCAAGGAGTAAGAATAATGAGTACAGAATCAACCCATTCTCAGGAAGCTCAGAAAAAAGCCATATATGACCGTCTTGCTCCCAGGCGGAAGAAATTTATCGACCGCATAGGCTTTGACAAATGGGATCCTTTTCAGGAGCCTAAGAACCCCATTGAAATGCGTACTGATACCACAAAGAGAACCAGCAAGGAGCTCATGCGCAAATTTCTTTACGAAAGGGCTCCTGAAGATTACAGCAATACATATGGCAGAGGTGTGCTTGAGATGTGTCTTGGAATCATAAACGGGGATGACAAATGCAGGGCCATGTATGATTTTGCTCTGTGGTACAGCGCTTTGCTGGAGCAGGAGAAGAAAGAGTTTAAGACAGGCCCTTAAGAGTTTGCTGAATAAAGACATTTTCAGCACTCCGGCAGGACTGCGTTTTATTGATCATATTAAACATAAAGTAAGCGGAGAGATACTGATGAATCACACCACACCTGATGAACAGATCAGGCAGCTTGAAGAAAGGCTGAAGCAGAATCCCGATTGCGGGATCACCCATTACAATATTGGAGTTAATTATCTTGGCAAGCGTGATTTTGAAAAAGCCAAGGAGCATTTTAAAGAGGCGATAAGAAAAAATCCGGATATTGCAGAGGCTTATGTTCAGCTCGGCGGCATGGCCATGAACGAGGGGGACCTTGACAGCTGTTATAGTTATAATAATATGGCCAGCAAGGTCAGGCACCGTTTTGCTGTTCCCCATGGCAATATGGGATTTGTTCATCTTCAGAGGAATGAGGTGGACAAAGCCATAGCCAGTCTTAAACGGGCAATTTCCTTTGATCCGCAGTTTGTTCAGGCTCACGCCACCATGGGCAGTGCCTACCTGATGCAGGGAGATCTGGATGGATGCATTGCCCAGAGCCAGAAGGCCATTGACCTGGAACCCAATTTCGGTCCCGCGTACAATAATATGGGGCTTGCCTACATGGAAAAAAATGATTTTGGCAAGGCCAGAGAATGTTTTGATAAGGCGGCCGCCACCGGATACCAGGTCGCGCCGGAAGTTCTCCAGGAACTGTCCGAGGCTGAGTCCTGATTACTGAACTGTATTTCCGGCATCCTGATTTTTAACAGAGAACAGGCTCCTGGATAACAGACTTGCTCTTTTTCCAAATAAGAGTATCCGGAAAATTGTATTGACAACACATGGCCTTTGTGTGAAAAATCACAAGTCATATCATTTTTGATAATTTGTTAGGGGCGTTGTGAAGCCATCAGCTTCATTAATAATAAGTGAGGCGGCTTTTTAAGTATAAGGTTGTAACCATAATTCAAGGAGGATTTTCAATGCCTAAACATGAAACCCCTTTGCTGGATCAGCTCGAAAGCGGTCCATGGCCGAGTTTCGTGTCTGATTTGAAGAGGCAGTCAGAGTCAAGACATGCCAAGGAAAACGATGTCGAATACCAGATTCCCGTAGACGTATGTGACGATCTGCTGGGCGTTCTGGAACTTTCATACAAGGAAATGGAAGTTCACTGGAAGCACGGCGGTATTGTCGGCGTATTCGGGTATGGCGGCGGAGTAATCGGCAGGTACTGTGACCAGCCCCAACAGTTCCCCGGAGTGGCCCATTTTCATACCATGCGTGTGAACCAGCCCGCCGGAAAGTACTACAAAACAGAATTTCTGCGTGAACTGTGCGATCTCTGGGATTTCCGCGGAAGTGGTCTGACCAATATGCACGGATCAACCGGTGACATTGTTCTTCTCGGAACCAGGACAGAACAGCTTGAGGAAATTTTTTATGAACTTACTCATAAAATGAATACCGACCTGGGCGGTTCAGGATCAAACCTGCGTACCCCTGCTGCCTGTCTTGGTGAATCCCGCTGCGAGTGGGCCTGTTATGATACCCAGGAACTCTGCTATCAGATGACTCTGGAATATCAGGACGAACTGCACAGGCCGGCCTTCCCCTACAAGTTCAAGTTTAAATTTGATGGCTGCCCCAACTGTTGTGTGGCATCCATTGCCCGTTCCGACATGTCTTTTATTGGTACATGGCGTGATGAAATCCGCATTGATCAGGAAGCTGTTGCCGCATACGTCGGCGGCGAGATCGCTCCTAACGGCGGAGCCCACGCAGGCAAGGACTGGGGTCCTTTTGACATTCAGAAAGAAGTTATTGACCTGTGTCCCACAGAATGCATGTGGATGGAAGACGGCAAGCTGAAAATCAATGACAAGGAATGTACCCGCTGCATGCATTGTCTCAACGTAATGCCCAGGGCCCTGCGCATTGGTAATGACCGCGGTCTTTCCATCCTGGTAGGCGCCAAGGCACCTATCCTTGACGGCGCCCAGATGGGTTCATTGCTGGTTCCTTTTATCAAGGCTGAAGAACCTTATGATGAGATCAAGGAAGTCATTGAGAATGTATGGGATTGGTGGATGGAAGAAGGCAAGAACCGCGAACGTATCGGTGAGACCATGAAAAGAATGGGCTTCCAGAAGCTTCTTGAAGTCACAGGTATCAAACCCATGCCCCAGCACGTTCAGGAACCCAGGCACAATCCGTATATCTTCTGGAAAGAAGAGGAAGTACCCGGCGGATTTGAACGCGACATCAACGACTACAGATCACGCCATCAAAAATAAGGGAGGTAGCAAATGGCTTTTATATCTTCAGGATACAATCCAGATAAACCGATGGAAGACAGGATTTCCGACATCGGTCCGAAACATTATGGACAGTTTTTGCCTCCGGTTATTAAAAATAATAAAGGCAAATGGCTCTGGCACGAAATTCTTGAACCAGGCGTTTTGATGCACAAGGCAGAAAGTGGAGACGAGGTTTATACCGTACGCGTAGGATCACCCAGACTGATGAGTGTGGAAACAATCCGCGAAGTACTGGACATTGCTGACAAGCATTGCGACGGCTATCTTCGTTTCACCACCAGAAACAATATCGAATTCATGGTTGACAGCAAGGATAAGGTTAAACCTCTCAAGGATGACCTGAACTCCCGCAAGCATACCGGAGGAAGCTTCAAGTTCCCGGTAGGCGGAACCGGAGCCGGCGTGACCAATATAGTTCACACCCAGGGCTGGGTTCACTGTCATACCCCGGCTACAGACGCTTCCGGTACTGTTAAAGTGGTACTGGATGACCTGTTCGAAGATTTTCAGCAGATGCGGCTTCCGGCCCAGCTGAGGATCTCCATGGCCTGCTGTCTGAACATGTGCGGCGCTGTACATTGCTCAGACATCGCCATCCTGGGTTATCACCGCAAGCCTCCGATTATTGATCACAAAGAAGTTGAAAACCTGTGTGAGATTCCTCTTGCTGTTGCGGCATGTCCAACAGCAGCTATCAGACCTACCAAGGTTGAGATAGATGATCCCAAAACAGGCGAGAAAAAGACGGTTAAATCCGTGGCCATCAAGAATGAAAGGTGCATGTTCTGCGGTAACTGCTACACCATGTGTCCAGCTCTGCCTTTGACTGACGCTGAAGGTGACGGACTGGTTATTATGGCCGGCGGTAAGGTTTCCAACCGCATCAGCGAGCCCAAGTTCTCCAAGGTCGTTGTGGCCTACATTCCCAACGAGACACCCAGATGGCCTACACTGGCAAAGACCATCCGCAAGATCGTGGATGCCTATGCCAAGGGTGCCCGCAAGTACGAACGTCTGGGCGACTGGGCCGAGAGAATCGGCTGGGAACGTTTCTTTGACGCTTGTGATCTTGAGTTTACACATCACCTTATTGATGACTTCCGTGATCCAGCATACTATACTTGGAGACAGACCACTAACTTCAAGTTCTAGTTGAATTGTTTAAAGATGATCTGGCGCCGCTTAACTGGCGGCGCCATTAAACCAAAGGATGGTAAAGATGGATCAAGAAGCTGCAAAACAGGAAATTATTGATTTTCTGGAATCCAAATCAAAGACTAAAACCAAATTTTATTTTAACGATTTTACTAAGCTGTTCCCGGATATGAAGCCCAGAGAAGTTAAAAAGCTTCTGACCGCTTTGGTCCAGGAAGGAAAACTTGTATTCTGGTCTAGTGGCAGTACCACTATGTACGGAATGAAAGATGCCGGAAAGACTGACGAAGGCTAGTTTTCATATACCGGTATTAACATGATTCCCTTGTGGAACAGCAAACTGATATTAAATATTCATTTCCCAGGATAACCCTTGCCGGCCTTAAGGGCGGGTCAGGTAAAACCATAGTTTCTCTAGCTCTCAGCAGGCTTTTTACCCAAAAGGGCCTGAATGTTAAGCCTTTTAAGAAGGGCCCGGATTATATAGATGCCAAATGGTTGTCTCTGGCAACCGGAAACAGTGCCTCTAATCTGGACCCTTTTTTATTTCCCACCCCAAAAGTAAAAGCCCTTTTCTGGTCATTCGCCTCCACCCATGACCTGGCCCTGATTGAAGGCAACCGGGGACTGTTTGACGGTAAAGACGTTGAAGGATCTTTTTCCACGTCTGAGCTGTCGCGCATACTCCAGACTCCGGTTATTCTGGTGGTTGACTGCACCAAAGTCACCAGAACCATGGCTGCTATTGTGCTGGGCTGCAAATATTTTGAAAAAGATCTGAATCTGGCCGGTGTAATATTGAATCAGACCGCCGGACAGAGACACAGAACTATCACCCGTCAGTCCATTGAAAAATATACAGACATTCCAGTGCTGGGGGCATTGCCCAAGCTTTCCCAGAACCCTATCCCTGAAAGACATATGGGGCTGATCTCGGATCAGGAACATGACTGTGCTGATGATATTTTTGCCGGTATCTGCCAGGTAGTTTCCCAAAACGTTGACCTAAACACGGTGCTTGAGATAGCCCGCGGTGCCCCGCCGGTTCAGGAAAGTCTGCCTGAAGTATTTGCCACCCCCGGGACCTGTCGCAGCCAGCCGGTTATCGGTGTGGTAAGGGATAAGGCCTTGTGGTTTTATTATCAGGAGAATCTGGACGCCCTTGTCAGCCAGGGGGCCAGGCTGGTGGATCTGAGTCTGCTGGACAGGGATGAATGGCCGGTTATTCACGGTCTTTATCTGGGGGGCGGATTTCCTGAGACCATGGCCGGTGATCTGGATAATAATGCCTTGATGAAGCAAAGGCTTAAGAATTTAATCATGGATGGTCTGCCTGTGTACGCGGAATGCGGAGGATTCATGTATCTGGCCCAGGCTCTGGAATATGAAGATCAGTCTTATTCCATGGCCGGAATTTTCCCTGTGCGGACCAGGCTTTTTAAAAAACCCCAGGGCCATGGATATGTCCGGGCTGAAGTTATCAGACAGAACCCATTCTTCCGGGTGGGTGAAATGATATCAGGGCATGAGTTTCACTATTCCCGGTGCAGCCCTGTACTGCAGGAACAAGAGTATTGTTTCAGCCTGAGCAGGGGAGTGGGGATAACCAGGGGATTTGACGGCCTGATTTTCAGAAATGTTGTGGCCGGATACATGCATATTCATGCCTTTGGTGCCGGGGACTGGGCTGCCAACTTTGTCCGGGCCGCGGGCATTTATAAAAACACGCTTGAATCAGGAGCAGGGCCATGTCCGGATATAGAGTGCGGGGATTGCAGCTATTCATAGCCCAGGGCCGGCACCTGG
>JBKHCI010000179.1:0-2725 GCA_046541915.1 Desulfonatronovibrio sp.
ATTCAAAAGCGAATTCAATAAAAATCCTTTGACAGGTCATGCTCACAGGCCCGCCCGGCAGAAGCAATGAGAAACTTTCAGCCCGATTTCCGGTCTGGACAAAAATGTTTGTTTCTTAATCCTGTTAATCCTCTCAAAAAAAATATTTTATTTGGCTGGATTGCGAACAATACCGGCTTTAGCTTACTCTATAAAGATACCAATAAAGACTTGCGTCAGCTTTTCAATCCATATAAAAGTGTCGACTCACCATAACTCAGCAAACCGGAGATGACAATGGCCCTAAAAAAAGCAAGTCCTTATTGTGATATGCCTGATAATTGCTCAATTATTGATACGGGATTCAGCAGAAGATCCCTGCTCAAGGCTGGAGTCGGCGTTGCTGGAATAATTATGGCGGCTCCGGCGATTGCCTGGTCAGCTCCTGATACTTCAACCACGTACCCGGCACAGCTTACTGAAATGCTGGGGCTGGCCCTTCAGCATGAACACGGGGTCCTGGTTCAGTATGCCAATCACGCCGGCCTTCTGACCCATTGGATTGACCAGGAACTTGCCCGGACCATTCAGGCTGTTATTGCTGACGAGGTGGATCACGCGGTCACCCTGGTCCACGCGTTAAAAAGTTCCGGAGCTGAACCGACCCTGGCGGTCTGGCCGCCCCAGACCGCGGACGCTCCATTACAGGTCATTTCCCAGGATATCGCGGCTGAACAGGGAGCCGTCGACCTCTATACCAGAATACTCGAATTTGATATGGACGAGCCTCTGCGAAAAAACATTGAAAACATAGTTGCCTCTGAAAAGAGTCATAAGCAGATATTTGAAAACATGCTTAACAAGGTCTGATTTTTTGCCATGCGTTTATTTAATTCCCTGCACACCAGATTAGCATTATGGATAGCATTGATTGCCGCCCTTCTGGCCATATCAGGAGCAGCACTGAGTCTCTGGCTTGGTTCCCGCTATCTTGAAAATAATTTTGAACAGAACGTCCGCTCCCACATGCGTCTGGCATCCATCTCCCTTGTTCAGCCGGTCCAGCAGATTAATTATCTGGAGCTCCTGGAACAGGCTGAGGCCATAATTGAATATGAAGGCGTCACTGGTGTTGCTATCTTTGACCAAAACAACAACCTGCTCATGGAAAAGGGAGAACCAGACGGAATGCTTCTTTCCGAAGATATTGGAACACCTCCCGCGATCCAGGGAAGAATAGATGTAACTTTTTCCAAGGCCCCATTAAAAACAGGACTGAACTATATCCTCATGACCGGGGTTCTTCTCCTGATGATATTTGTTCCGGCCTTCGTGCTCATAATCTGGAAAATTAGCCGTTTATACCTGTTTGATATCACAAAACTGACTGAGTGCGTGAGCAAAAGCAGTTGTGAAGAACTGTCTCAATACCCGGGCATAAACAGAAATGACGAGGTTGGTCTTTTAGCCAAAGCAATGCGTGACCGGGACCAGGATTTAACCGCTTATCACGAGGAACTGGAAGGCTATAAAAATCACCTGGAACAGCTTGTAGAACAAAGGACAAAAGAACTCAGGCGCTCGGAAATGCTCAGCCAGACAATTCTGGACAGTATTCCTGACTCCATAGCCCTTGTAGACGCCGGGTCATTTGCCATTCTAAACGCCAATAAGGCCTTTCTCAAACACAACCGCAAAAGCATGGAAGAAGTTCTTGGCAGGCCATGCTATGAAATAACCCATGGAACCGCGGAACCCTGTGCTGAACAGGAACACACCTGCCCCGTTCAGGAATACATAAACTCAAACCAGCCGTGTGTGGCTGAACACCTGCACACCACCTCAGAAGGCAGGCAATATTATGTTGAGGTCTCGGCATGGCCTGTCTTAGATGAAGACAATAATGTCACCCAGATGGTTCATGTAGAGCGTGACATCACAGAGAAAAAAAAGGTGGAAGAGCTGCGCGAGGATGTTGAGCGTATTGTCCGCCATGACTTAAAAACTCCCCTGAACGGCATCATCGGGCTTTCTGAATTCCTTGCTGAGGATGCGTCCCTGGGAACGGAACAGAAGGAATTTGCCCAACTCATTAATAATTCAGGCCATAGAATGCTCCACATGATAAATCAGTCCCTTGACCTTTTCAAAATGGAAGAAGGAACTTACAGGCTGAATCCTGACAGGTTCAATCTTCTCCAGACCGTTGAAAGTCTGAAAAAAGAAACCCAAAATGTAAGATCACCAAAAAACATTGACTTTGATGTACTTTTAGACGGCAAAAAAGTTAAAGAGGACGAACAGGTTATGGTTTTCTGGGAAAAAAAATATATCCAGTCCATGCTTGCCAACCTCATATCCAATGCCATTGAAGCCTCTCCTCCGGATTCTTCTGTGACCCTGAATATAGCCGACAACAACAAAGCCCTGACCATGGACATTCATAACCAGGGAGAAATTCCTGAAGAAATCAGAGACCGCTTTTTTGAAAGATATGTAACTTCCGGCAAGACTCACGGCACAGGCCTTGGAACCTTCAGCGCCAGGCTTGTGGCCAGGGCCCATAAAGGGGACATTACCTTCAATACATCCGCGGACAAAGGCACTCATATCATAGTAAGCATTCCCCGGAATCCTGATCAGAAATAACCCTTTTCAGGCTTGCCAGCGTGTTGAAAAAGTCTTTATCAGACAGGGTGTTCAAAAATTTCAAGCGTCAGTCCTGCACCCACTTGAGTCAATATTA
>JBKHCI010000047.1:0-12527 GCA_046541915.1 Desulfonatronovibrio sp.
CTGGAGTATGAAATGAAGCCTAAAGATTCTTTACCTGGGAATAATCCTGTAAAACTGTCAGGAGCTTCCACGACCAGGGAGTCGCTGCACTCCAGTATTTTTATGAACAGGACCCGGGACGGCATAGTTATCATTAATCAGGACCACCGGGTAATAGAAGCCAACCAGGCCTTTGCAGGCATGCTGGGTTATACCCGGGAAGAATTGCTGGAACTGCACACGTGGGATTTTGAAGCAGTTAAGACACGCCAGGAAATTGAAAAGCAGTTTCATGATCTTTCCGGAATGGATATATTATTTGAAACCAGGCACAGGCGCAAGGACGGATCAATTATTGACGTGGAAGTCAGTATTGCCGGGGGGCGGATAGCCGGAGAAAATGTTGTAATCGCAATCTGCAGGGATATCACCCGGCGCAAAAAAGTTGAAGCTGAACTTGAGCAGACAAACCGCCTTCTTCAGGGTATCCTGGACAATATTCCTGACGTCATCAGTGTGAAGCGGACAGATCTGGACATGATCTGCTATAACAAAAAAGGATATGACTTACTGGGCATTACCGCTGAGCAGATTAAAAACAGGAAATGTTATGAACTGCTTGGCCGCAAAACTCCCTGTAAATCATGCGCTTCTCTGGAAGCGGCGCGTACCGGGAAAATGGCTGCCATTGAACAATTTATTCCAGAGCTGAATGTATATTTGAGCTGCCGGGCGAATCCGGTACTGGATGAGCATGGTAAAGTTGAATACGTGGTTGAAATACTTCGTGACATCACTAAACCCAAACTGGCTGAACAAAAGCTGATGGAAAATGAGCAGAGATTTCGGGCCATGTTTGAGCATATGGGCAGTGGAGCCGCCATTTATAAGGTGGTGGGTGAGGGAGATGATTTTGTATTCAAGGACTTGAACCCCAAAGCTGAACAGATTACCCGGCTAAAACGTGAGGAAGCCCTTGGCCGGGGGCTGCTGGAGCTGTTTCCGAACATGGATAAGGCCGGCTTGTTTGCTGCTTTGAAGCGGGTCTGGAAGACCGGTATATCCGAACAGCTGCCTCCTTTTTATTACCAGGACGAGGTTCGCGAGGGCTGGCGCGAGAACAGGATTTACCGGGTGCCGTCAGGTGAAATTGTGGCCATATTTGACGACGTGACCCAGCGGGTTGAAACCAACCATGCCTTGATCAGGGCCAAACAGGAAGCTGAGGCGGCCAATCAGGCCAAATCAGAATTTCTGGCCAATATGAGCCATGAAATTCGGACTCCCATTAACGGTATAATGGGGCTGATGCAGCTCCTGCAAATGACGGAACTCTCGCCTGAGCAGAAAAAATATGTTGAAATATCCATAACATCAGCCAAAAGACTGACTCGGCTGCTTTCTGATGTCCTGGATCTGTCCCGAATTGAGGCCGGTAAAATGGAAATCAGGGAAGAAGAAATGGATATCCGCGATGTATGCGATTCCATATCCAGCCTTTTCAGCCCGGCTGCCCGGGACAAAAACATAACACTGGAGTGTTCAGTGGATTCCTCTATCCCAGACAAAATCAGAGGCGATGACGCCAGGGTCCGTCAGATACTTTTCAATCTGGTGGGCAATGCCCTGAAATATACTGATCAGGGCGGGATCACGGTGAAGATGATTCCGGTGTCAGATCCTCTGGATGAAAATCTGAGGGTGCTCTTCAGTGTAGAAGACAGCGGCATCGGCATACCTGAAGAAAAATTAAAGGGACTGTTCAAACCTTTTGTCCAGGTGGATGGCTCGCATACCCGTCAATATCAGGGAGCCGGACTGGGTTTGTCCATAGTCAGAAGACTGGTTGATCTCATGAACGGAAATATTTCCATGGAAAGTGAACCAGGTAAGGGTACTACTGTCCATGTAGTCCTTCCTTTTAAAAAGTCCCAGTCTGATGATAGCCCATTGGCCAGGGATGAAACGGAATCTGTTTCATCACGACCTCTTGATATCCTTCTGGCTGAAGATGACCCCACCAATCAGTTTGCCATGCGCAGGATACTGGAGACCATGGGACATAAAGTGGTCCTGGCCAGGAATGGACAGGAGGCTGTTGATCTCTGGCGCGACCAGGTCTTTGACTGCATCCTTATGGATATCCAGATGCCGGTAATGAACGGGATTGAAGCAACCAGGGAGATAAGAAGGCTTGAAGATATTAAAGAGCAAGAAGCAAGGAGCAGGGTTCAAGGAGAAAAAGAGATGCAAGGCGCAGGGGCAAAGCATTTCCGAACTATAATTATAGCCCTGACCGCGTGTACCATGACCGGGGACAGGGAGAAATTTCTGGAGGCTGGAATGGATGATTATTTAGGCAAACCGGTAAGCCTGGAGGAGTTTCAAAATGTTTTCAGCAGACTGGGGCTTTAAAAAAAGTTATAATTAGTCACCATGGTCACAGGCTTTAAATTTTAATAGTTTAGATCGAAGAAACATGCTGAATAGACAGGTTTTGATAAGCAGCTTGATTTATTCTGAAAACAGACATGAATATGGACAGCAATGAAAAAAACAGCAACTTTTACAGATCCGTCTTCTGGGAAAAATATATCTCTGCAGGTTCGAACAGTACTCATAATTGATGATGATGTGGCTACTGCCTTGGTATTGAAAGGTATTCTCAAACAATCCGGGTATAACATTCTGCAGGCCCATGACTGTTGTGAGGGCAGAGAAATGGCTGTAACCAGCCGGCCGGATCTTGTTCTCCTGGATGTTATGCTGCCTGATGGAAATGGACTGGATTTGTGTAGAGAATTCAAGTCAGCCCCGGAACTTAAAGACGTTCAGATTATCTTGATTTCGGGCTTGAAAATTACCCCGGATGAACAGGCCAGGGGGCTGGACGCGGGCGCTGATGACTACATGGCCAAGCCTGTTAACTCCAGAGAGCTTCTTGCCAGGGTTGAGGCCCTTTTTCGTATAAAACGCACAGAAGAGGCATTAAGAAAATCTGAGAACAGATACAGATCTCTTTTCCAGGGCATGCTCAACGGGTTTTCCCTGAATGAAGTGATTCGTGGTAATGAAGGCAGGCCGTATGATTTCAAATATGTTGAGGTCAATCCTGCGTTTGAATCTTTTACCGGATTTACTGGCGACCAGGTACTGCAAAGAGGTATAAGAGATATTCTGCCAAACATTGAGCCGGAGATAATGCAGCGTTATTCTGATGTAGTGGAAACAGGTTTGACCATGCGTTTTGAAAGTTATGTCCAGGATCTGGACACATATTTTGAAATCCAGGCCTATACCCCTGAAAAAGAATATCTGGCAGTAACATTCCAGGACATAACCTCACGCAAAAAGCATGAGGCAGCCCTTGAGATATCCAGACAGGAATGGGAAAGGACTTTTAATACCATATCTGATCCCATTATGATTCTGGATATGGATTATAATATTGTTCAGGCTAATGAAGCCTTGTATAAAGCCCTTGGCAGTGACCACGATAATATACGGGGGCAAAAATGTTTTTCAGCCGCCTGCGGCCACCATGAACCCGTGGGAAAATGCCCGTTAAAAGAAATGCTGCGGACAAGAACCGAAATTTCAACAGAGATGTTCAATGAGAGATTTGGCGGTCATGTACTGATAAAGGTTACTCCGGTCTTTGACCATGAAGGACGGATTATCGGATCGGTTCATGTGGCCAGAAATATAAACGTCCAGAAAGAAACTGAGGACAGGATTAAAAAAATCTCCCAGGAATATGAAAAGGTTTTTAACGGGACCCAGGAACCCATGTTTCTGGTAAAAGTAGAGGATAATCAGACATTCAGGTTTATCCGCAATAACATGGCTCATCAGAAGGCCACAGGCATTCCTCTTGATAAACTCAGAGGAAATACACCTGAAGACTTGCTGGGAGAGGGACCAGGCAAGAAGATTGTCTCCAATTATCAGCGCTGCGTGGATGCTGGGAAGCCCATTTCCTATGAAGAAAAACTGAACCTGCCAGGTGGAGAAAGACTGTGGTATACCACCCTTACCCCTGTGTTTGAAGACGGACACATTACATTTATAGTAGGGTCTGCAAGGGATATAACCGAGCAGAAATTAGCCCAGGATAAGCTTCGTTATCTGGCAACAACCGATGAACTGACCGACCTTTGGAACAGAAGGTACTTTATGGGCGCGGTGCAGAAAGAAATTGCCCGGAGCAGGCGTTTCAGCCATACATTTTCCCTTATGATGCTGGATATCGATTATTTTAAGAAAATTAATGATAAATTCGGCCATGCTGCCGGCGACAAGGTCCTGCAGGACCTGGCCTCAACCTTGAAAAGGCACTTTCGCCAGGTGGATGTGCCCGGCCGGTTAGGCGGGGAAGAGTTTGCCGTGATTCTCCCACAGACAGAAGCGGATCAGGCATATCTGATAGCTGAAAGGCTGAGAAAGCACGTTGAACATAATCCGGTAAGCTATGAAGGCCATGAGCTCAGGTTTACCATCAGCATTGGCGTTGCTCAGTATGAACAGGATATGTCCAGCGAAGACGAGCTGTTTAAAATGGCGGATGACGCCCTCTACGCTGCCAAGAAAAAAGGCAGGAACATGACGGTCAAGGCTTTCAGGTAATCTAACGGCAAAATTCCGATTCAGCACATAATATCAAAGGTTTGTTTTAAATGAAAAGCAGTTCAGATTGCCGGCCTGGGAAGATTCTAATGTTCAGGTGGATAATGGTTTTGATTATGCACCTGCTTTTCGTAATCTTCGTGCTTCAAGAACCTGTAATAGCCGCTCAGGACGAAGGCGTCTCTGTTCTTTCCGCTGCTGAAGTTGATTATCCTCCTTTTTCCTTTATTGACGAAACAGGCCGGGCCAGCGGTTTTTCCGTGGAACTTCTGCGCGAGGCTCTGGCTTCCATGGACCGGTCGGTTACTTTCCGCACAGGGATCTGGCCTGAGGTCAGAGAGTGGCTGGAGACCGGTAATGTGGATGCCCTGCCCCTGGTGGGCCGCACCCCGGAGCGCGAGGAATTCTTCGATTTTACTTTTCCTTACATGTCTTTGTTTGGAGCCATCGTGATCAGGCAGGGCACTGAAGGCATCAGCAGCCTGAAAGACCTGAAAGGCAAAAACGTGGCAGTCATGAAAGGCGATAATGCCGAGGAATTCCTGCGCCGGGAAGACAGGGGAATTGATATCCGGACCACAGACACGTTTGAACAGGCCCTGCTTGAATTGTCCCAGGGCAGTCACGACGCAGTGGTTATCCAGCGGCTTGTAGCCATGCGTCTGATTCAGGAATCCGGTCTTGCCAACCTTAGAATTCTAAACAACCCCATCAAAGGATTTCGTCAGGATTTCTGTTTCGCGGTCAACAAAGGCGACAGCAAAACCCTGGCTCTTCTTAATGAGGGACTGGCCCGGACCATTGCCGCTGGAACCTACAGACATCTTCACTCCAAATGGTTCGCTGCCCTGGAGCTGCCTGCCCATCGTCCCATTATAGTTGGTGGAGATGAAAACTATCCTCCTTTTGAATTCATGGATGAAACCGGAAATCCAGCCGGTTATAATGTTGATCTCACCAGGGCTATAGCCAGAGAGCTGGGCCTGGATGTTGAAATTCGCCTTGGTCCCTGGTCTGAAATCAGGCGTGATCTTGCCCTGGGAAAGATAGATATTGCCCAGGGCATGCTTTTTTCTTCTGAACGAGGACTTACCTTTGATTTTTCTCCTTCTCACATTGTTATTCACTATGTAGGTGTCGCCCGTAAAGGAGAGGACCGGCCCCCTGAAACTCTGGCGGATCTGTCAGGAAAGAAACTGATTGTCCAGAAGGGCGATATTATGCATGATTTTGTGATTGAAAATGGTCTGGAAGAACAGACAACTGCGGTCAGGGACGCCAGAAACGCTGTCAGGGAGCTTGCCTGGGGAGAGCATGATTATGCCCTGGTTCCCAGACTCACAGCCCTGTACTGGATGGAAAGCGATGGCTGGGACAACCTGATCCTTGGAAAAACTTCTTTAATTTCTCCGGGATACAGCTACGCGGCTCACAAGGGGCAGTCAGCCATTCTGGCCCAGTTTACCGAAGGATTGCGTGTTCTCAAGGAAACCGGAGAATATCAGCGTATTTATGAAAAATGGATGGGAGTGTACGAGGAACAAGAGCCTGCCCTGATTGATTTTTTACGTTACTTTGCCATGATTGTTATTCCCCTGGTTCTCCTGGCTCTGGCTTTTTTTCTATGGTCCTGGACGCTGCGCCGCAAAGTCCGGATGAAGACCGAGCAACTGGCTGAGAGTGAGGAAAAATACAGGTCTTTTTTTGAAAACAGCCTGGATGCTATTCTGCTTGCCACCCCGGACGGAAACATTTCAGCTGCCAATCCTTCGGCCTGCAGAATGTTTGAGCGCAGCCAAGAGGAAATTATCAGTCTGGGCCGAGCCGGGTTGATGGATGTCACTGACCCAAGGCTGGAACAATTGCTGGAGCAAAGACGAAGACGCGGCAGGGCAAGGGGAGAACTGACCCTTATCCGAAAAGACGGAGTATCCTTTCCCGCTGAAGTCAGTTCAGCCGTTTTTCAGGATAGTTCCGGGATACAGAACACAAGTACGATTATCCGGGACATTACTGAACGCAAACAGGCTGAAGACGCCCTGCGCGAGAGTGAAGCCCGGTTCAAAGCCCTGCACAACGCTTCTTTCGGTGGCATCACCATTCATGACAAAGGCCTGATCCTGGAATGTAATCAGGGCCTTTCTGAAATTACAGGTTATGATTATCATGAGCTTATAGGCATGGATGGTCTTTTGCTCATCGCAGAAAAATCACGTGAAAAAGTAATGAACAATATCCTTGCCGGGTATGAAGAACCTTATGAGTGTTATGGGGTACGCAAGAATGGCGAAGAATATCCCCTTCGACTGGAAGCGAGAAACATTCCTTATAAGGGCAGGATGGTACGGGTGGTTGAATTCCGGGACATCACCCAGCAAAAACAGATTGAAGAAAACCTTGTGACCGCCAAGGAACAGGCCGAAGCAGCGAACCAGGCCAAGTCTGAATTTCTGGCTAATATGAGTCATGAACTGCGCACCCCTTTCAACGGCATTATGGGCATGCTTCAGCTTCTGCAGACTACAGACCTGGATGATGAACAGGATAATTATATATCCATGGCAATCAAAGCGTCAAAGCGGTATACTCAACTTCTTACCGACCTTCTTGATATTTCCAGAATTGAAGCTGGCAGGATGAGCATTCATGAGGTGGAGTTTTCTATTCCAAAGCTTGTCCGGTCTGTTTCTGAACTGTTTATGGTCACGGCCAGAGAAAAGGGCATTTCTCTGGAACACGTCATTGATCCTTCGATCCCTTCATTACTTGTGGGCGATGAAATGAGGGTTCGCCAGATACTTTTTAACCTGGTGGGCAATGCCCTGAAATTTACTGAAAAAGGTACTGTCAAGATAGAGATCGTCCCGGTTGCTGAACCGCAAAACAACATCTGCCGGGTTCTTTTTTCCATTGCGGATACCGGCATCGGCATTTCAGAAGATAAACTGGGTCAGCTGTTCAAGCCCTTTGTTCAGGGGGACAGTTCATATACCCGCAAATTCCAGGGAGCAGGACTGGGACTTGCTATTGTCAAGCGCCTGGTGGAACTTATGGACGGAAGTATTGTAATGGACAGCAAGCCCGGGTCAGGGACCACGGTTTCTTTTGTGCTGCCTTTCAGATTGCCTGAATCTGCTGGCAAGAACCAGTCCAGCCAGGAACCTCAGGCTGGCATGGAAAATAAGAGCCTGCGAATCCTTATGGCTGAAGATGATCCTTCCAATCAGCTGCCCACGCGCAGACTGCTGGAAAAGGCCGGGCACAAGGTAACCCTGGCCGAGGATGGGCAACAGGCTGTGGATTTGTACCGGAAGCAAGATTTTGACTGTATCCTCATGGATATCCAGATGCCTGTTATGAACGGGATTGAAGCCACTTTAGAGATTAGAAGGATTGAAGAGACGCAAAGGCAGAGGGGAGAACAGGATCAAGGTGGAATGGACAGGCATTTCAGAATTCCCATAATCGCCCTTACGGCTTACGCCATGGCCGGAGACCGGGAAAAGTTTCTGGAGGCAGGGATGGATGACTATCTGGCCAAGCCGGTAAGTTTTGATGATTTATCGCAGGTCCTTGAGAAATATACTGGTTTGTAAAAAATGTTCACCATGTTGTTAATTTTCAGCAAAGCCGCTGACCTCACTCCGTGGTAAACCTTTACGAATATTTTTCTTTTGGAAAAGGGATGAGTTGACAAAATGAATAGATAGACTTAGTTTACATGACTTAGTTTATTGTTGAGGAGAAAAATTATGGAAACAGTCAATATCCATGAAGCCAAAACCAATTTGTCCAGACTCCTTAACCAGGTCAGGCAGGGAGAATCCTTTGTCATTGCCAAGGCTGGCAATCCCATTGCCCGGGTTAGCAGTATCGAGAGACCCGAACCCGGCAAAATAAGACGGCTGGGTTTTCTGCGCGGACATATCAAAATCCCTGAAGATTTCGATGCCATGGGGAAAAGGGAAATTATGTCTCTGTTCGGAGAAAACAGTGCATCTTCTTCTTGACACCCATGTTCTGCTCTGGGCTGCTGGTGTACCTGAGAAGTTTTCCAGTCAAACCGCTGATCTTATTCAAGACAAAAGAAACACCCTCTTGTTCAGTGCGGCCAGTATCTGGGAGATCGTGGTAAAACGGGCTCTGGGACGCAACGATTTTCAGGTGGAGCCTGAAATACTCAGGCGCGGACTTGAAGAAAATGAGTATCAGGAATTGGCCATCACCAGTACGCACGTCATGGGTGTGGGACATCTTCCTTTAATTCACAAGGATCCTTTTGACAGGATACTCATAGCTCAGGCCATAACCGAAGGGTTTCTGCTGCTGACCGCGGATCAGACAATCGCAAAATATCCTGGTCCCATCCGGCTTGTTTAATTTTTGGAAGCGGGCCTTATTTGCAATTATTTATCAATGTTGTCCCAAAGAGGCCTTTCTCAATGCGCAAAGTTTTAAAAATACATTGTCAGGACCACATATATTGATATTTAAAGGCAAGTTAACCTTATTCATCTTGAATATATTCCTGCTTTCGTTTCTGGCTGGTGCTTTTTTTTTCACTCATGCACATGCCGGGTATGACGAGTTGAGAAGCGGCTGGTACCCATTGGAACCATACCAGATGGAGGACGGGACCGGCCAGTCCCGGCATGTTACCGGCCTGGACATACAGATTGCCCGGGAACTGTTTGATAAAACCGGTTACAGTGTTTCTTTTGATCCCATGTCCTGGTCAGACATTATCCTGGACCTTAAAACTGGCCGGGCTGATTTTTTAATGGGTGCTTATTACGAAGAAAAACGCCTGGACTTTGCCTATTATTCCATTCCTTACCGTACAGAACGAAATGCTGTTTATTACCACGCCGGAATCGAGGCCTTGAACAGCATAAGCACCCGGGAAGAATTTTTTAAATTCCTGAAAAATGAGAATCTCAGGATAGCCGTAATAGATGAGCATGCATACGGTTCAAAAGAATTTGAAGATCTGATTCAAAACCCTCCTGACAACATCACACTGGTTAATTCCCATGGATACAGCCAAAGCCTTAATCTTGTCGCGGAAGGCCGGGCCGATCTTTTTGTATCCAATCCCATTATTATGGACAGGCTGCTGGCAGAAACAGATCATTCCGGCCGGATCAAAAAATTTGGGGTGAAAGGCAGGGAAATTCCGGTTCATATCATATTCAGCAGGGAAACAATATCTTCGCGGCAAATGGAAGAATTCAACACTGTTCTTGGTGAAATGAAGGACAGCGGACGCGTGCGGACCCTGCATAAGGAATTTATTCTGCCAGCGTATCTGGCCATCACAACCGGACAGCCCTGGTTTATACTGCTTAATTTTCTGGGAATCACCGCTTTTTGTACTTCCGGAGTTCTTCTGGCCCGCAAAGAACGCTACAATCTCTTTGGAGCCATTGTGCTGGCCACCTTGCCGGCCATTGGGGGAGGTGTGCTGCGTGACCTTTTTCTGGGAGCTGATCAAGTGTTTGTTCTGGAGACCCCGGCATATTTACTGGTCGCCATAGGTGTTGTGATCCTCGCTCTGGGGATATTTAAATTGTATGATCATTTCCATGCCAAGGCCGTTCAGATGACTGATAAAATTGGGCAGTTTACTGAAGACCAGCTGGGTGGCGTGATTGATCGGCTGTTCAAGTTTTTTGATGCCTGGGCAGTGGCCAGCTTTACTGTAATCGGAGTGAGTGTGGCCGTGGAGATGAAGGCGGAACCCTTGTGGCTTTGGGGTCCGGGCATGGGGGTGCTGACTGCTTCTGGCGGGGTGGTTCTGCGAGATATTGTCCGGGCTGATTTTAATATTGAGATGCTTAAGCAGGATACTTATGCCGAGATTTCCCTGCTTGGAGGTATTTTATATACATTTGCCCTTATATTTTCCCCTTATGATATAAGCCTTGAATATATCTTTTACCTGACCCTGAGCGTTATTGCTTTGTTATTCATGTTCAGGTTTTTCATACTCTGGAGGGGATATAATAATCCTTTACAGTTCGGGGCCATGCATACGCATCCCCAGACCCGCCTCAAACAGTTCATGGAACAAGAGCCTGACTTATGGAAGTTTCTTTCCAGCTATTATACTGAAGACGAAAACTCCAGAGCAAAGCCCGCCCCCCGGGCGGTACTGGAAGGCACCCGCAATAATTTTCTGTACACAGAAGGTGAATTGAGAGATTCCCTGGACAAAGTAGTGGCAGAGCCTTTGAACGAGCAGACCGTTAAAATTTATCGACAGTGCAGTTCCCGTCTTGATATTGCCGCGTCTGTGGAAAAGAATCTTTTTTCCTTTCTTGAGCTTCAGACCGGTTCATTCATTCAGCACTCCAAACAGGCTCAGGAACTGCAGCAGCGTATTCACGAAAGCCTCAGAACCATGATCGACACAATCTCCATGGCCATAGAATCCGGGGATCAGCTTGATTTCACAATGCTGGAGTCACTTACATCTCAGTACAGACAGAGATTTGATGAGATCCGGGCCAGGTATGAGGCTGGATTACAGAAAAAGGATGATCCTGAGCTGGCAGGGGTTTTACGGTCCACTCACAAAGTCGAGCGCATTATATATCTGCTTGGCGACTATGTAAGATTGCGCCTGAACAAAAAAGATTTTGAGGGAGCAAACGCGCCCAGCAGAAAGGCCCGCCAGGCTAGTCTTTTTGTTTAGGTGGATATATTAAGGCTTTTGAATCCTCTCAACCAGAAAAGCTTTATTGGTCCAGAAACATTTCGTATCCTTCCTGCTTCATTTTTTCCCTGGGGATAAAGCGCAGGGCAGCTGAATTGATGCAGTAACGAAGGCCTGTGGGAGGAGGGCCGTCTGAAAAGACATGGCCCAGATGGGAATCAGCGTATCTGGAGCGGACTTCGGTTCTGGACATTAACAAGGAATCATCCTGGCGGGTGACGATGTATTCATCAGTAACAGGCCGGGTAAAGCTTGGCCAGCCGGTCCCGGAATCAAACTTGTCCCTGGAGGAGAACAGAGGCTCTCCAGAAACCACGTCCACATAGATGCCGTCCTGTTTGTGGTCCCAGAACTCATTGCTGAAGGCCTTTTCCGTGCCGTTTTCCTGGGTAACTTCGAACTGGAGAGGCGTAAGTCTTTTTCTTAATTCATTCCTGTCTGGGAGTGTAAAAGATTTCCAGTGTTCTGTGTCTGTTTTCTTCTGCATGTTTATGTCCCGCTGCTTTTCAATAAATGCTTTGCGTCCGGAAAAAAGACTGTAAGACTTGTACCGGTCCGGATTCTTCTGGTAATAATCCTGGTGTTCATCCTCGGCCGGGTAAAAATTCTTCAGCGGTTCAATAGCTGTTACAACTGGGCGGTCAAAGATTTTTGAATCTTCCAGGTTTTTTATTATTTTTTGGGCGATATCCTTTTCTTCATTGTTTTGGTAAAATATGGCCGAGGTATACTGGTGACCCCGGTCAGCAAAGGAACCCCCCGGGTCTGTGGGATCAATCATTGTGAAAAAGGCATTAACCAGAGAAGTGTAACTTGTCTTTTCAGGATCATAAATGACTTTCACTGTTTCCCGGTGTCCTGTTTTTCCAGAGCTGACTAGATAATAGTCGGGTTCGTCCACATGTCCTCCGCTATATCCGGAGACTGCTTCAATTACTCCTGGAATTTTTTCCATTTCAGCCTCAATGCACCAGAAGCATCCGCCGGCGAAAAAGGCTTCAGCCTGCTGCGAAGCCTCAGCCTCCTTGCTGCCCTGAGTCATGGTCAGGCCGGTCATAAGAAGAAATAAAAGTCCAAATAATTCGTGCATTTTTTCATTTCCTTGGCATTATTAAGTTTTTCTGCCTGTTACCAGATAAACCGGATCGCTTATCCATGTCCTTATTTACCTGGATCCGTGAAAGCAGGTTCCTGAATTTGTCAA